>CBDTZF010000074.1:0-9940 GCA_965364825.1 uncultured Rhodocyclaceae bacterium
TGGCGGAGTCCTTCGCCGGCGCCGGCGTGCCGGTATTCGTGGCCGACGTGAAGGGCGATTTGTCCGGCGTCGGCGCTGCCGGCACCGCGTCGGATAAGCTCATGGCGCGTCTCAAGGCCATCGGCATCGACAGCTTCACGCCGGTGAACAACACCACGGTGTTCTGGGATGTGTTCGGCGAAGCCGGCCATCCGGTGCGCGCCACGATTTCCGATATGGGGCCGGTGCTGCTGGCGCGACTGCTCAATCTCAACGATACCCAAAGTGGTGTGTTGCAGATCGTTTTCAGGGTGGCCGACGACAACGGTTTGCTGTTGCTCGACCTCAAGGATCTGCGCGCCATGGTGCAGTTCACCGGCGAGAACGCCAAGACCATCAAAACGCAATACGGCAATGTCTCGGTGGCCTCGATCGGCGCCATCCAGCGTGGCTTGCTGACGCTCGAAGAAGAAGGTGGCGACCAGTTTTTTGGCGAGCCGATGCTCGACATTGCCGATCTCATGCAGACCGACGCGGCCGGCCGCGGCGTGATCAACGTGCTCGCCGCCGACCGGCTGTACAACAGCCCCAAGCTGTATTCCACCTTCCTGCTGTGGCTGCTCTCCGAGCTGTTCGAGCAGTTGCCGGAGATCGGCAATCCCGACAAACCCAAATTGGTGTTCTTCTTCGACGAAGCGCACCTGCTGTTCGACGATGCGCCCAAGGCGCTGCTCGACAAGATCGAGCAGGTGGTGCGGCTGATCCGCTCGAAAGGTGTCGGCGTCTACTTCGTCACCCAGAATCCGGCCGACGTGCCCGACGAAGTCCTCGGCCAGCTCGGCAACCGCGTGCAGCACGCGCTGCGCGCCTTTACCCCGCGTGATCAGAAAGCGGTGAAAACGGCGGCCGAGACGATGCGCGCCAATCCCGCCTTCGACGCCGTCAAGGCGATCACCGAGCTTGGCGTTGGCGAGGCGCTGATTTCCTTCCTCGATGAAAAGGGGCGGCCGAGCATCGTCGAGCGCTGCTCGGTGATCGCGCCCGGCTCGCGTCTCGGGCCGCTGAGCGACGCCGAGCGTGCGCAGGCCATCCGCGCTTCGGTGCTGCATGGTCACTATGAGAAAGCGCTCGACCGGGAATCCGCCTACGAAAAGATCCAGGCCGGGTTCGGGCAGAAGGAAGCGGCCAAGCCCGAAGCCGAGCGCAAGACCGTCGAGCGCCAGCAGAATGACGACGGTGGCCTGCTCGGCGGGCTGGGTGACATGTTTGGTGGCTTGTTCGGCGGTGGCGGTGGTTCGCGGCGCTCCGATGGCGTTTTCGAGTCGGCCACCAAGAGTGCAGCGCGAACCATCGGCACACAGATCGGCCGCGCCATCATCCGCGGCGTGCTCGGCTCCATCAGCGGCGGTAGCGCGCGCCGGCGATGACTCGCACGCACCCGCTGCGCAAGGGCTGACGGTTATGTCCGACGCCCGCGCGGCACCCGATCTGGCCGACCGCGTCCACGCCGTCGGCTTGCTGCTGGCCCTCGTCGGCGCAGTCGGTTTCTCGTTCAAGGCGATCCTCGTCAATCTGGCCTATGTCCATGGCGTCGACGCCGAAACCCTGCTCGCGCTGCGCATGAGTTTCAGCCTCCCTGGCTTTATTGTCATGGGCTGGCTCGGCAGCCGGCACGCGCTGGTGCCGCTCGGAAAACGCGACTGCGGCGTGCTTGCGCTGCTCGGATTCCTTGGCTACTACCTCGCCAGCTACCTGGACTTTCTCGGCCTCGACTACATCACCGCCGCGCTCGAACGACTCATCCTGTTTGCCTACCCGACGTTGGTGATCGTGCTCTCGGCGCTGTTCCTCGGCAAACCGCTGACGCGCCGCAGCATGGGCGCGCTGGCGCTGTGCTATCTCGGCGTGGCGCTCGCGGTCGCACATGATTTTCGGGTCGCTGGTGCGGCGCAGGACGTTCTCACCGGCAGTGCGCTGGTCTTCGCCAGCGCGCTCGCCTACGCGCTCTATCTGATGGGCAACGGCCAGGTGGTTGGGCGGCTGGGCGCGGCGCGGGTGGCCGCTTATGCGTCGTCGGTGGCCTGCGTGCTGGCGATCGGACAGTTTCTTTGGCTGCGTCCGCTGAGCGCGCTGGTGCAACCGTGGCAAGTGATCGCGCTGGCGGCGGCAATGGCGCTGTGCTCGACGGTGCTGCCGATCTGGTGCGTGTCCGAAGCGATTCGCCGTATCGGCGCCGGTCCGGTGGCATTGACCGGCAGTTTCGGCCCGGTGGTGACGCTGTTGCTCGGCGCGCTGTTGCTCGACGAGCCCGTGGGGGCGGTGCAATTGCTGGGCGCCGCGCTGGTGATCGGCGGGGTCATGGTGATGGCGCGCGGCAAAGGCTGACGACAACGTGGCTTGGCTGCGGCAATTTGCCGCGCTGGCAAAGTATATGAGAAAAGACTAATATAAACGTTCATGTCAATGGAGAATGCCATGCGTATCCTTACCCTGATCGCCTGTGTTTGTGTCAGCGGCACCGCGCTTGCCCAGGACGTGGGCGCGCTGACGGTCGAAACCCGTGAGAAAGCCATGCCGGTGCTGCCCGAGGTCAAGGCATTGTTGAAGCGCACGGCGGCTGAGACAGGCCTCGTTGGTGCTATTTCCGTCTGCAAGGAGAAGGCTCCCGAGCTGATGCGCCAGCGCGGCGAAGCGCTGGGCTGGGATATCCGCCGCGTGAGCCTGAAGACGCGAAATCCCGAGCGCGGCACGCCGGATGCCTGGGAAGCCGAACACCTGAAGGCCTTTGACGCGCGCGCGGCCGCCGGCGAAAAAGCGTCTGCGCTGGAAGTCGGCGAAGTGGTGAGCGAGGCTGACGGCACGCGCATGTTCCGCTATATGCACGCCATTCCGGTGGGCGAGGGCTGTCTTGCCTGTCATGGCGACCCGGCACAGATCGAGCCGGCGCTCAAAGCCGAACTGGACGCCAGCTATCCGCAGGATCAGGCTACCGGCTACAGCCTTGGCCAGATTCGCGGCGCGCTGACGGTGAAGCGTCCGCTGTAGCAGACTTTAGGCCGCGCCCTTTCGGGAGCTTTCACGCCGGTTTGGGGTCTGACAATCATTCCCCAAGCCGGAGACAGACCGATGACGATGACGCCGCAACGTGTTGAAGTCCTGATGAAAGACATCGAGCGCGAAGACCCGCTCGATTTCGGCATGCTGTCGATCGACGAGCAGGATGCGCGCGAATTGATGGCGCAACATTTCTGCGCGGTCGACGCCGCGCTCGGTGAGCACGGTCTCGACGCCGAGGCGCGACTCGAGGTGATGACGGCGATTGCCGCGCACACCATGGTGGAGAACCTGCTGCTCAACGTCGAGCGGCTTCAGAACAAGGCGGGGAGCGCGGATTTCAAGGCCTGGATGAAGCGTTACGGTATCGGCTGATCCGCGGCGCTGTTCGCGTTCGCCTTTGTGCCGGGCAGAAATTAAAAATTCAGGATCGCTTCTTGCGCGCCGGCTTGCGGTGGCGCAGCGCGCAGTCGATCGCCAGCCGCGCCCACGACGCGATCGCCGCAGGACTGTCGAGCGCCTCGTCGGGCACCGTCCAGTAGCCCATGGCGAAGGACTTGCCGTCGGGGCGCTGATAGACGAACGGCGCGCTGCCAGACGCCTCGAAGCTGCCCTGGCTTTCCGCGTCGGCCTTGAGGTAGAGCGTGTCCCAGGCCACGAGCGCGAAAAACAGTTCGTCCACGTAAAAACCCCAACCGCCGAACATCGGTTTGACCCGGATCGTGCCCAGCGGCGCGAACAACTCCTCCGCGTGAGTCACGATCTCGGGTCGCGGTTTACGGGGCATGGTGGTCAAGCTTGATCAGTGCAATCGGGCCCTAAACCGCGGCCTTGAAGAGCGGTGCTGTTTGACCAACGCTCGGCAGACCCAGACGTTCGACAATCGTGCATGTCGCGCCAGCCATGTTCATGCAATAGAAGTGCAGGCCGGGTGCGCCGGCTTCGAGCAGGCGCGCGCACATTTCGGTGACCACGTCGAGGCCGAAGGCCTTGATCGAATCGGTGTCGTCGCCAAAGCTCTCGAACTTGCGGCGCATCCAGCGCGGAATCTCTGCGCCGCAGGCATCGGAAAAGCGCGCCAGTTTCGAAAAGCTGGCGATCGGCATGATGCCCGCCACGACCGGCACATCCACGCCTATCGCTGCGCATTCGTCGAGGAAGTGCAGGTAGGCGTCGACGTTGAAAAAATACTGCGTGATCGCCGAGTTGGCGCCGGCGTCGATCTTGCGCTTGAAGGCCTGCAGATCGGCCTGCGGCGTACGCGCCTGCGGGTGATATTCGGGGTAGGCAGCGACTTCGATGTGGAACCAGTCGCCGGTTTCCGTGCGGATGAACTCGACCAGTTCGTTGGCGTAGCGCAGTTCGCCCGCATTCGCGACGCCCGAGGGCAGGTCGCCACGCAGCGCGACGATGCGACGGATGTCCCTCGCCTGATAGCGCGCGAGAATCGCGCGAACACCTTCCCGGGTCGCCCCGACGCAAGACAGGTGCGGGACCGCCGGCAGCCCCTCGGACTGGATTTCAAAGACGGTCTCGAAGGTGCGCTCCTGGGTGGAGCCACCCGCGCCGTAGGTGACCGAGAAAAACTCCGGCTGCAGTTGCGCCAGTTGCGCGCGCGTGTGGCGCAGTTTCTCGACACCCGCGGTCGTCTGCGGCGGGAAAAATTCAATGGAAAATTGCTGAGTGGAGTTCATGTCAGTTTCACGTGTCTTGAGTTTCGATTTCTTTCAGTTGTCGGCCGAGGCCATCTTTCCATACCGTCAGGCCATTTGCCGTGCCGCCGCAGATGACAGTTGCGGCGCCGCTCGGGCTGTCGAATTCGGTGTCGCGCGAGAATGTGTAGCCGGACGGGGTTTGAACGAGCGCGCCATCTTCGATCAAACGCTCCCTGAGTCGCACAAGCCAAGGGTAATTGTATGCGGACTTCCGCAAGGCTTCGACGGCAGTCGACCCGGCCTCGACGACAAAGCCACTCGCAGTGCGGTACCCAGTTGCGACTGCACCATTGGTCTCATAGGCCACTACGGTTTTGTCGCCTTGCTCGCGTGAGCCCGATACTGGTACCAGAAAATCCGCGCCAAGCACTGGCAGGAGTTGTTTGATCTTTCCCAGGAAGAGTTCCATGTCGGCGCGGTCAGATTCGGGCAGTCGGGCACCACTTGCTTGCGCGTTTTTCAAGTCCGAACGATCAGCCTTGGTCGCTTCCTCAATGAGACGTCCTTCAAGGTAGCGGATATGCGATTTCGTCAAATTCTCATCTTTACTGACGAAAAAGATTGCCTGTTGCCAGTAGTCCCTCTCGATGTGCTGTTTCAAACGGGGTCGTATCGACTCAGCTTCGCCGATATAAACACTCGACCTGCCACGCGATGAATCGAAACCCGTGAGGAAATAAACGCCCGGACGGTCGCTTTCCGGGCGAGCGACAAGTTCATCGAGATCAGCGCGTGGTGCCGCAAGTGCCAGCCCGGTCCAGTTCAGTTGCTCCGCCGTGCGCAGCCGCTTGGCGTCGCCATGGACAAGAAACAGTTTGATCGTGGCGCTAGTCATTGTCGTTATCTGTGACAGTCAATGCCGCATCGACCGGCAGTGATTGGGACGGTTTGCTCACGCGCTCGCCATCCACTTCGACACGGCCATCGGCGATCAGCCGCGCGGCAGCCGAGCGCGACCTCGCCAGACCTCGCGCGACCACCAGGATGTCGGCGCGCAGCCGGTCTTCGCGCGATGGCGCGGTGGGGGCGGCGGGTGCAACACGCGGCGCGGTGTGCGTGCTGCGGCGGTGGAAAGACTTCATTTTTGCAGTGTCCGCCCCCGTGCCCTATTTGACCGCCACGACCTCGACTGGATGGTCGTACACATCCTTTCGCTTGTCGTAGAGCGGGATAGTGGTGCCTTTGAGGCGGTTGCTTTCGAGGTCTTGCAGATCGACTTCGGCGACGACGATCTGTTCGATGTTGGGCGTACCTTCGGCGGCGATCCCGTCGCGCGCGAAGGGAAAGTCGGACGGCGTGATGATGCTGGCCTGACCGTAGTGCAACCCCAGCCCTTCCACCGGCAGGTTGCCGACGGTGCTGGTCATCACCACGAACACCTGGTTTTCGATGGCGCGCGCGTGGCAGCAGTAACGTACCCGAAGGAAGCCCTGACGGTCGTCGGTGCACGAGGGCACGAAGAGGATGTCGGCGCCGGCTTCGCACACCATGCGTGCGAGTTCGGGGAACTCGATGTCGTAGCAGATGAGAATCGCGATCTTGCCGTAGGGGGTTTCGAACAGATGAAGCTGGTCACCCGCGTCGGTATCCCATTTTTCGCGTTCCCAGCGCGTGCGGTGGATTTTGTCTTGTTCGAAAATCTCGCCCTTGGGCGTAAACAGGTAGGCCGTATTGAGCAGGCGACCATCTTCGCGAACCCGCGGGTGACTGCCGCCAATGAGATACACGCCCCACTGCTCGGCCAGTTCCAGCATCAGGTCTTTGTAGCGCTTGGTGTAGTCGTCCATGTTGCGCACGGCGGCGCGAACGTCGCTGGTTTCCATGAAGGACAGCAACTGGGTGGTAAAAATCTCCGGCAGGACCACGAACTGCGGCGCGTAGTCGCCCGCCGCTTTCATGATAAAGCGCACC
Organism: uncultured Rhodocyclaceae bacterium; assembly: GCA_965364825.1. Lineage (GTDB taxonomy): Bacteria > Pseudomonadota > Gammaproteobacteria > Burkholderiales > Rhodocyclaceae > Nitrogeniibacter. The sequence continues at coordinate 6,660 of CBDTZF010000074.1, forward strand.
TGGCTCTCAAAGCCTGACCAGTCGTGAATCGGGCGCAGGAGGTATTGCACGGCGGCGATGCGGACGATCATAAGTGAATTTCCTCAGGGATTTCGGTGGGTCGGGTGGGGTCGTAGCCCGGGTTGAGCCAGACGATGATCGAGGCATAGCCGGCCGATTCGGTGTCTTCAGGCAGGTAACCTTCGATTACGCCGCAGTAGCTGAAGCCTTCGTTGAGCTGAAAGCTCAGCACCATGTCGTGCAGATCGCCCCACACCACCTTCATCGCGTAAAACTCGGCCGACATTTCCGGTGCGTGCTGGTGATAGCCCGGCAGGCGCCCGCAGGCAATGATGCGCTTGAGGTTCATCTGCCGGCACAGGCTGCGCCGCCCTTCGTAGAGCAGATGGCCGACGCCGGCGCCGCGCAGTTCAGGCGCAACGAACACCTCGGCGCCGTACAGCGTGCGCCCCTCGGGCGTGTGGTTGTCGAAGGTGCCGGCGCTGGTGATGTCTTTCCAGCTATGCGATTCGGCCCAGTCGTCCCATGTCACGATGAGCGAGCTGGCGCAGCCGACGAGGCCGTCCTCTTCGGTTTCAGCGACCAGCTGGCCTTGCGGAAACATCTCCAGTTGCTCGCGCAGCTTGCGCTGGCTCCACGGTGAAATGTTTTGGTAAACACGCGCCTGCAACGCGATCAGGCCGGGAACGTCTTCCGGCTGCGTGAGGCGTACCCGCACACGCTTCATGGGCACCTCCGGTGGGTTTTGCGGGCGGCCCCATCCGGCGGCCGCCCGTGGCGATCAATAACGATATTGATCCGACTTGTACGGCCCTTCTTTCGGAATGCCGATATAGGCGGCCTGCTCGTCGGTCATTTCGGTCAGTGCCACGTTAAGCGTCTTGAGCTGCAGGCGCGCGACTTTCTCGTCCAGATGCTTGGGCAGGGTGTGCACCCCGACAGGATACGCCTCGGCGCGCGTGAACAGTTCGATCTGGGCGATCGTCTGGTTGGCGAAACTCGACGACATGACGTAGCTCGGGTGGCCGGTGCCGCAGCCGAGGTTCACCAGCCGGCCCTTGGCGAGCAGGATGATGCGCTTGCCATCGGGGAAGATCACATGGTCCACCTGCGGCTTGATCTCCTCCCACTCGTACTGCTCCAGTGCGGCGACCTCGATCTCATTGTCGAAGTGGCCGATGTTGCACACGATGGCCTGGTTCTTCATCTTCACCATGTGGTCATGGGTGATGACATGGAAATTGCCGGTGGTGGTGACGAAGATGTCGGCCTGGTCGCAGACGTCCTCCATGGTGACCACGCGGTAGCCTTCCATCGCCGCCTGCAACGCGCAGATCGGATCGATCTCGGTCACCCACACCTGCGCCGATAACGCGCGCAAGGCCTGCGCCGAGCCCTTGCCGACGTCGCCATAGCCGCACACCACGGCGACCTTGCCGGCGATCATCACGTCGGTGGCACGCTTGATGCCGTCCACCAGCGATTCACGGCAGCCATACAGGTTGTCGAATTTCGACTTGGTGACCGAGTCGTTCACGTTGATCGCGGGGAACTTGAGATCGCCGCGCTGATGCATCTGATAGAGGCGGTGCACGCCGGTAGTAGTCTCCTCGGTCACGCCCTGAATCTTCGCCAGGCGGGTGGAGTACCAGCTGCTGTCGGTCGCCAGTTTCGCCTTGATCGTGGCGTACAGAATCTGCTCTTCTTCCGAGGTCGGCTTGGCCAGCACGCCGATGTCCTTCTCCGCACGGGCACCCAGATGCAGCAACAGCGTGGCATCGCCGCCATCATCGAGAATCATGTTCGAGTAACCGTTGTCGGGCCATTCGAAGATACGGTGGGTGTATTCCCAGTAATCGGTCAGCGACTCGCCCTTGACGGCGAATACCGGCACGCCTGACGCGGCAATCGCCGCCGCCGCATGATCCTGCGTCGAAAAGATGTTGCACGACGCCCAACGTACTTCGGCGCCCAGCGCGGTCAGCGTCTCGATCAGCACCGCAGTCTGGATGGTCATGTGGAGCGAGCCGGTGATGCGCGCGCCCTTGAGCGGTTGGGTCTTGGCGAATTCTTCGCGGATCGCCATCAGACCCGGCATTTCGGTCTCGGCAATCTTCATCTCGCGGCGGCCCCAGTCGGCCAGCGTGATGTCGGTAATCACATAGTCTTTCAGATCAGTCACAGCGTTCATGGTTGGACTCCATGCTATGACCGGGGGGAGGGGGATGGGCCACTGCCGTCTCACGCACCTCCCGTGCCCGGCACGGGTGAGGGTTCAGAACCCATAGGTCGTGAGCGCCGTTGATTCTCTCCGCCAGCGGCGGCTTCCGAGCCTGGGGCACCTGAGGAGCCTGTCGGACCTGAGACTGATCTGCTGCGCCGGCGGGAAGAGCGGTCCATATTCGGCCGACTTTTCGTTGCATAGAACCGCTATGCGCCTCAAATTCAACCAAATCTGGCCTCGCTCTACCACCGGCTCGCGACGATCGCTCAAGTCCGACAGGCTCCTTCGTGTCCTCGCAACGCTCCTCGGAAGAGGCAATAGTATACGTCAGGCGATCCGGAAAGTTGAATCTGCGTTGCGGCCGAGGCGCGCGCCGCGACCCTGCGTAGAGTCGCGCCGCGCTGTCTGACAGCAAGAACGCCAATCGCGGGCGCTTACTTCAACACCATGCAATCCACTTGGGAATCGCTGCCGCGCTCGGCGAGCTTGCCCAGATCGAAATTGGCGTCTCCCGGCACGGCACAACCCTCCATGCATTTGGCGTTCGAGGTGTCGGGCCGCGAATCGCAGGAAAAGCCGTTCCGGTTCGGCATTTCGATCGCCGCCAGATTGGCTTTGCTCAACACCTTGTCTTCCGGGATGACCTTGTTCAGCGCCAGCAGATAGGCCACCAGCGAATACACTTCATCGTTGGTCAGCGACTGCGAATTGGTGAAAGGCATGGCCCGCCGGATATAGTCGAACACCGTCGTGGCGTACGGTAAATAGGTGCCGATATTCTTGGTCGGCCACTGGTCAATTGATGACAATGGGGTGGGGCTTTCCGACACCAGCGCCGGATAACCGGCATGATCCTTGATGGGTTTGACGCCGCCCAGGCCGCCTTCTCCATGACAGGCTGCACATTGTTCGGCATAGACCTTCTTGCCGGTGTTGAAATCGCCCTGACCGTCCGGCAAGCCGGTGCCATCGGGGAGCACGTTGATATCCCAGGCGGCAAACACCTCGTGGCCCGACACGGCGCCGATGCAATACGGCCGGTCACCGCAATCCGCAG
>CBDTZF010000075.1:0-9908 GCA_965364825.1 uncultured Rhodocyclaceae bacterium
TACGACCTCATCACACAACGCCTCGCGCAGAGCAACCTCGAAAGCCAGACGCAGCAGACCAATATCGCCGTGCTCACCCGCGCCGTGGCGCCGCTAGAGCCCTCCAGCCCGAAAGTGCTGCTCAACACTGCGCTTGCCCTTTTCCTCGGTCTGTTGCTCGGCGTTGGCACGGCCTTGCTGCTCGAATTGATGGATCAGCGGGTGCGCGGCGAAGAAGACCTCGGACAGATTGCCGGGCTGCCGGTGCTTGGAGTCATCCCCGGCACGCACAAAGGGGGCATGGCGCGCCTCGCAGCCCCATGAGCGAAGCGCACATCGACAACCGTGCGCGGTCTCGGCCATCCCAGACAGCACCCGGAGGTTCAGCCACATGAACAACCCTCGCCCCATCATCGAACATCTGCCTGTGGCCGGTGCCGAGCGCTCGATCGGCGCCATCCTTATCGACGCCGGCAAACTCAAGCCCGCAGATGCCGAACGCGTACTGCGCCTGCAGCGCGACAAGGGCATGCGCTTCGGCGACGCCGCCAAACAACTCGGTTTGATCAACGATGCCGACATCGAACAGGCGCTCTCACGTCAGTTCGACTACCCCTATCTTGCGCGCGGCGACAGCCATGTCGCCGAAGAAGTCGTCGCCGCCTACAAGCCCTTTGCCCCGCAGGTCGAGGCGCTGCGTGCGTTGCGAAGCCAGCTTATCTTGCGCTGGTTCGATGCCGACGCCGGCCGCAAGTCGCTCGCCGTCACCAGCCCCGGCCGCGGCGAAGCACGTTCCTGGCTCACCGCCAACCTCGGCGTGGTCTTTTCGCAGCTCGGAGAGCGCACCCTGGTGATCGACGCCGACCTGCGCAACCCGCGTCAGCACACCCTGTTCGGCATCGACAACCGCGCCGGCCTGTCGGCCGCGCTCTCCGGCCGCGGCAACCCGGAACTCATCCAGCGCGTGCCCGCGCTGCGCGACCTTTCCGTGCTGCCCGCCGGCGCCATGCCGCCCAATCCGCAGGAACTGCTCGCACGGCCGGCATTTGCCGACCTGCTGCGCCACCTCACCGCGGATTTCGACATTATCCTCATCGACACCCCCGCCGGCAGCCAGTACGCCGACGGCCAGACCATCGCCGTACGCGCTGGCGCCGCACTCATCGTCGCCCAACGCAACGTCACCCGCCTCGGCCTGCTGCGCAGCTATGCCGACATGCTCAAGCAGGCGGGTGCGGTGGTGGTGGGGTCGGTGCTCAGCGATCGTTGAGCATGACGTTTGCCAAGCGATAAAATGCCAAAATCATGATCCCTATTGCTCAATCGAAATCTGCAGCCCATCGTAGCAACCTTGCGCCTTGGCTCATTATTCTTGTCGGGCTGGCAATCATGTACGTGCCAAGTTTCGTTGACTTGTTTCGGACGATTTGGAGCACAGACGAGCAAGCGCACGGCCCGATCGTTTTGGCTCTGTCGATCTGGTTGCTGTACCGCAAACGCGACGAAGTCGCGGCCTTTCATGACAAGGGCGAAACCTCTTGGTTGGGGTGGCCCGTATTGGTTTTCGGCGGGTTGCTATTTGCGCTGGGGCGTTCACAACAAATTTATCTGGCAGAAATAGGCTCCCTGGTCTGGATCGTCTCCGGCGTCGTTCTCCTGCAGTGTGGGACGCGGGCGCTGAGAGTGCTGTGGTTTGCGCTGTTCTTCATGTTGTTCATGATTCCGCTTCCCGGATTCGTAGTCGAGACGCTCACTCAGCCCATGAAAATGGCGGTCTCGTGGGCGGCTGAGAACATTCTGTTTGCGCTTGGCTATCCAGTCGCGCGCTCTGGCGTGATCTTGCAGATTGGGCAGTATCAATTGCTGGTCGCCGACGCATGCGCCGGGTTGGCGACGTTGTTCACGCTCGAAGCCTTGGGTTTGTTGTACCTGAATGTCGTCCGCCATGCCTCGGCGTTCAGAAATATCATGCTCGCCATCCTCATCGTGCCGATCTCGTTTTCCGCCAACGTGGTGCGCGTCATGGTGTTGTGCCTCGTCACCTATCATTTCGGCGATGCAGCCGGGCAGGGCTTCCTCCACGGATTTTCCGGGATGGTGCTATTTGTATCGGCGTTGCTGCTGATCATAAGCGCGGACACCGTTCTACGCTTTGGTGCGTCAAAGCGTTCGAACGGCGCCACGATTGAGGGGCTGGCATCGTGAGCAGCCTCCAGCGTGCCCTTGCAGTCTTGCTTGTCATGGTTAGTGCGACGGTGCTGGCGAACGTCCTTCAACCCGAGCGCGCAATCGGGGGTGAAAGTGAGCGCGTCGACCTTGAAAAACTCGTGCCATCGGCTTTCAGCGGATGGAGCATCGATCCGTCCGTGGTGCCCGTGCAGGTGAGTCCCGATGTGCTTGCCAAGATCGACACGATTTATGAGGCGACACTGTCACGAACATACGTCAACGCCTCCGGCGTGAGGGTCATGCTGTCGATTGCCTATGGCAGTGACCAGACCGGCCGCCTTCGCGTACATCGGCCGGAATCGTGTTATTCGGCGCAGGGCTTTTCGGTCAAAAAAATCCGTGAAGAGGTATTGGCAGTGAATTCTGGCGTACCGGCAAAGCGCCTTTTAGCGAACGCTGGCGGTCGGATCGAGCCAATTACCTACTGGATCCGGGTGGGCGATACAAACGTTTCCGGCAACATCGAGCAGCGCCTGGTACAGCTTCGCTACGGCCTCTCAGGCGAAGTGCCGGACGGTGTGATTTTCAGGGTTTCGTCTATCGAGCGAGATCTCGACGTTGCCTATCGGCACCACGACCAATTCATCTCCGACATCAATGCGGCACTGTCGGACGACGCGCGTAGAAAATTGATTGGCCGAATGCAATTGTAAGTTGCCACTGTGTCATTGAAATCCGAAGAATCCGATCTCGGCGATCACGGCCCGCGTGACGACGCCTACTCTCCCGAAAAATTTCGTCGTAGCGTCCTGAAGTATCTCGGCGGCCGCGGCGGCAACGCGGTGCTGGCATTTGCCACGCTGGTGTCGCTCGCGCGCGGCATGGAAGCCTCTGAGTATGCCGCCTATGTGTCAGCGGTCGCGCTGGTTGAAATCGCGATGCTGGTGTCGAGCTTCGGACTCGAGTGGGTCACGGCAATCTATATCCCTCAGATCCGGATCAAGGCGTCCGGGGCGGTGCTGGCGCGATTCATCGTGATCGTGGTGGGGGTACAAGGTGTTGCCGCAGCGGCGTTCGGTCTGCTGATGTTCATTTTCTCCGCCCAAATTGGCCAATGGACGGGGATCGAATACGCGGGGAACGTCTTCCGGCTTTATGGCGCGGTTGTTTTCTTGGAAGGCGTGAGCCGAGTGGTCCGTGACCAGGTTCTGCCCTGCCTCCTGTTTCAAGGCGCCTCTCAGCTTGCGCAGCTTGGGCGCAACGGCATTTTGCTGACTTTGGTGAGCCTTGAACTTCAGATCGGGGCGATTGACGCCGTTACGGTGGCGTGGTTCGAAATTATTGCTTCGAGCGGGAGTTTGCTGCTCGGATTGGCTTTCTTGGTGCGTGGTTTGTGGGTGAGTCGCCGTCGGGTTGCCGCTGATCCTGCATGGACCCTGCCCGATGTCGGCCAGCTCATAAAAATGGGACGTGCGGCATGGATCGCCAACCTCGCCAGTCTGGCTTGGGGGCCGCAATTGATCGTTTTGTTATGCGCGCGACTGTTGGGCGCCGAAGTCGGAGCGGTGGTCGGTTTTGCACGCAATCTGATGGAACAGATTCGCCGTTACCTTCCGGCGGAGTTGCTGTTTGGCGTCATTCGACCGGTGCTGGTGGCCCGCTACGTGGCCGAAGGCGACCTGCGCCGGCTGGCCGGGCGCTGTGGCTTGCTGTTCAAGCTGAACCTGACAGCACTCGCAGGCGTTGCGATTGCCTTTGCGGTGGGCGGTGAACGCATCGTCGAAATGTTGAGCAACGGACGCTATGCGGAAGGACACATACTGATTTTGTGTTGGCTCATCACCCTCGCGCCTTGGTGCCAGAGGCGCTTTACTGACCTCCTTGCACATGCGCTCGGGCGGTCGGTAACGGTGCAAAACACGAGCGCGCGCTTGATCTTGGCGCCAATCGTGATTTATCTGATGCTGGACGTGAGTCGGAATCCCGTGGCGGCGCTAGTTGTTGTTGGGGCGTGCGAGTACCTCTATTCACGCATGATTTTACGTCGCATCGCCGATGCGGATGATTCGCTGGTCGATTGGTCCGGTGCGGTGCGCATTGGCTTGGCGGCATGTGTTGCCGCGGTTGCGGGTGTGTGGCTGAATACGCTTGTTGGCAGCGAATGGCGGCTGATCGTGACCTTACCCGCCGCGTGGAGCCTGTTCCTCACGTTGTTGCTGCTGGTTTCGCCGCTCTCGAGTGTGGAGTCCGGCGTTCTGCCTTTACGTGCGGGGCGCCTGCTTGGGCGTTTTTCGCCCTCTGGACGCCACATATGAAATTGTTCGTGCCGGAGGGTTTATGTGCATGATGAGGTGCCGAATCATTCTGTCGCTTTGGATCGGCGCCTACAGCGTAACGGCGATTGCCGCGGTCGTGACGAAGGGGGGCGGCGTTTCGCTTCAGGCTTTCAGTCAGCGATATGTGTTGCAGTCAGCGTCCGCATCCAACCTGCAAATTGTGCCCGACCCGGTCAATCAGGGTCGAAGCGTGTTCAAGCTGCAACTCAGAGCTAACGATCGAAAGGTTTTCAGTGGCCACCGTACAGAGATTGTCGCTTCGCGCGAGTATGTCCGTCAGGGTTTGCGCTGGTATGCGATCAGCTTCTTGCTGCCGAACGACTGGATTGCCCATTCCTATCCGATTGTTTTGGCGCAACTGCACACCAGCCAGAAAAAAGCGGTCCTGCCGCCCCCCGTGTCGGTGGTGGTCGAAGGCGAACGACTCAAACTAGAGTTGCGCAGTAGTTCGGCGCCTGTCGTCGGGCCCTACGCAGTGACCAAGCAGACCGCCGATACGAAGGTGCTCGGGCTCGGAGGGCTTGAACGCGGCCGCTGGCATTGCTTTGTGGTCCGAGCGGATTGGTCGTGGACCGAGGGGCATGGCGAGCTTGACGTGTGGCATAACCGTGAGCGGGTGTATTCCGCACGCAACGCGGCCAATTCCTATTCCACCTGGCTTGGCAACTATCCCAAGGTCGGCCTCTATGCGCCGGGTGCGATGGGGGTCGGATACCGCTATAGCTACGCCGATTTCATCTGGATCGGGGATGAGGCGAGTACCTTCGATGAGATGGTCGCGTTGACCCCATGCGCCATCTAGGCACTGTTTCGACGCATTCAGCGGGTCACGTTATGTCCAAAACGGCTCGCGAAGACGCAGGAGGCAGGCACGCGCCAACCTGTCGATTGAATTTGAACATGCCCAAATGATAACAAGGCAGTGATCCAAGTTATGAAAATCGCCAGCCAGAACATTTCTCGTGGCCAAAGCCCCCGTTTCGAAGGGCTGCCAATCGTGCTCGCCGTGTTCGCCTTTGCGCTGTTTGCCGGCATGGCGATCGGCTTCGGACTCGGAGCCTACGCCGTGGGTGGAGTGCTGGCGACCGTAGGGATGCTCGTGTGGACGCAAGTGGGTTGGCGCAGCTACGCGCCGGGGCGGGCTGGCCTCTTCTGGTGGGCCTTTGTTCTGACCTTTATCACTGCACTTGCCACCCTTTTCTCGCCAGTACGGCTGACCGGCATCATGGAAATCTGGCTGCTCGGTGTCGCCGCGCTGGCCTTGCCCATGCTGCCCTGGTGGCTGCGGCAATCGATTTTCGCCCGTTGGTTTTTTGTGCTGTTCGGTGTCTTCGTGGTGTTTTCGATCCTGAGCAGTGTGTTCGGCTATTCGAAACCCTTCGCGGCGCTTTATCAGTTTCTGTACAACCTCAAATTTCCGTTGATGCTGCTGCTCGGATTCCGCATTGGCTGGTCGGTGGAAACCGATCGACGCTTCTGGCGGGTGCTGACATGGTTCTGGGCGCCCTTGTCTGCCTTCGTGATTCTCGAACTCGCCGCGCCAAGCCTCTATCACTCGCTGGCGCTCGGGCTGACCGAAGGCGGTTCGCATTCAGTGACACCCAACCCGCTCTTGCGCGGTGTACTCGACCGCGTGACCGGGCCATTTCAGCACTCCGGTGTGCTCGCCTATTTCGCAGCGCTTTTTGCTCTCTTGATGGTGGTCCGTATTTTGACGCAACCTCAACTTTGCTCGTGGCGGACGTGGCTTGCCGGCGCGGCCTATTTAGGGCTATTGGTATTGTCGGGCCAGCGTCAGGAAGCGGCCGCCTGGCTGGTCTGCGCCGTCATCGTCTTTTTTGTCGTGCGCGTCCGGTTTTCATCCAGGGCTATCTTGGCAAGTGTAGCGGTCGCCATGGTTGCATTGTTTACCGTGCTGGTGGTCCTCGGTGAGGAGCAGATTGAAACGCTGTCGTCGCAGTGGGGCATGGGTGATTCGTACACGCCGATAAAGGCGGCTCGCACAGTGTTTTATCGTGATTCCATCGCAATTGCCAATGATCATTTTCCGCTTGGCTCGGGGCTGGGAACCTATGGCGGCGTTGGCGCGCAACAATACGACCATAGCCAGTATGAGCAACTGGGCTACGGCCGCTATTGGTGGTATCGCTTGAACCTGTATCTTGTCGATACCTACTGGCCGAATTTCATTGCGGAGGTCGGCTGGCTGGGTGCGACTGCTTTGTTGTTGGCGGTTCTGGGCCTGATGTTCTATGCGCTTGTACGAGCTTGGCAGGCCCGGCCCGGATGGGTCAAGCAGTTGTGGACGATGGCATTCGTCAGTCAGTTCCTCTCGGTGACGGTGTCGACAACATCGCCGCTCTATAGCGATCCGAATTTCGTCGCCTTGGCAATGATGTTTTTCGGCATCGCGATGCGCCATTCGGCGGAAGGCGCGACTGAACCCGACCGGGAGCTTCGTTGATCCATGGCCGTCTATGTCGACGCCCGTCTCATTGGTTTCTTCGCTACGGAATAGATTGAATGGGTGAGTCGGTCGTCTTGATGTTGGGCACGGGTCTGGAAGCACGCGGCGGAATTACCGCGGTCGCGCGCAGTTACGAAGCTGCCGGATTTTTTGATCAAGCGGGCATCCGATATGTGTCCACCTACGAAGCGCCTGGTCTCAGGACTCAGCTTGTTGTCGTTTTGCGGGCACTGCGCAATGTGCTCCCGCAGTTGTTTGCCGGGCGAGTGAGACTTGTTCATGCACACAGCGCTTCACGCGGAAGTTTCTGGCGTAAATCGGTGTTCTGCGCCCTGGGTTCCTGGTTTCGGGTGCCCTACGTTTTTCATATCCACAGCGGTGAGTTTCCCGACTTCTACAAGAATGAATGTGGGCCGTTCGCACGCGCCTGGGTGCGATGGACCTTGCGTCGGGCGTCCACGGTCATTGCTCTGAGCACGCACTGGAAGGACGCCCTGCTGCGGATTGAGCCACTGGCCAGGATCGTGGTTCTTGGCAATCCGGTTGCCGTATTGGCATCGGCGCTTGAGCACAAGATTGCGCATCAAGTCTTGTTTCTCGGTCGCCTACGTGAAAAAAAAGGTGTGTTCGATCTGGTGCGTGCGATGCCAACGGTGGTCGCCCAAGTCGTTGATGTGCGCTTCGTTCTTGCCGGGGACGGTGATATCGCGGCTGTCGAAGCGCTCGCACGGGAACTAGGCGTTGCGCATGCGCTGACCCTGCCGGGTTGGGTCGAGGGCACAGAAAAGAGCGAACTTCTCGCGCAGGCGGACGTCTTCGTCTTGCCTTCGCATTTCGAGGGCTTGCCGGTGTGCATTCTCGAAGCCATGGCGGCGGACGCCGCGGTGGTCGCCTCTCGCGTCGGCGGCATCCCCGATTTGATCGTGGATGGCCAGACCGGCTTGCTTGTCGAGGTCGGATCGGTGGATGCGCTGGCCAATGCGCTGATCTTGCTGCTAAAGGATTCCGCGTTGAAGATGCGCCTACGCGAGGCGGCAAAGCAGAGGGTGAAGGCGCGCTTCGAACAAGGCGCCGTGGCGCGGCAATTGCTCGAGATTTACGCGAATTTTGCGCGCGATGGCCGCGCCGTCGCGGTGCGCGAGAGCCGTGAGCCGCGATGAGCGGATCCCGATCGATCGCAATGGCTCGGCTCTCTATCGTGCCAGGACAATGAACGCCCGTATTTGACTGTTAGGGAAGCGTTTTGACAAAACCATGCATTTATCTTGTTGCTGGGGCGCGCTCCAACTTCATGAAGATCGCCCCCATTGTGCGAGCGATGCAGGTGCAAAGCGCGATGACGTTCAAGATTATTCATACCCGTCAGCATTTCGACCGCGATATGAACGACGTTATCTTTGAGGAGCTTGGCATCCCACCGCCGGACGTTTTCATGGGTGCGGGGGGCAGCAGCCATGCCGAATTCGACAGCGTTCTTCACCATTCTGACGTTGTCATCGGTTTGACGCGATTCGAAGGCATCCAACTGGGCGTGTGCAATGAAGCGTTAGGCTTCCGCAAACCATTGGTGGTGTCTGATAAGGCCGTGTTGCGAGATCTTTTTGGCGCTGACGCATGTGTTGTAGATAGCCATCGGCCCGACGCTATCGTGGCGGGGCTGCGCACGATGTTGGCCGATATTGAAGTATTTGCACAGCGCGCCCGGTCCTTTACTGAACGGCGGCGGCGCAAATGGTCGGACGGCTCGCTACGTACAGTACTGCAACGAGCGGCTTAATGAACAAGGTACTTGCTGTCGCTTCAGGTGGAGGGCACTGGGTTCAGCTGCGGCGATTGCTTCCGGCCTTTGAGGGTACGAAGCAGGTGTTTGCCACAGTGCATGCCGATTACGTTGCCGACGTGCCGGATGAGGCCGGTTTCCATGTCGTTCGGGATGCGACGCGCTGGGATCGCTGGGGTCTGCTGGTCCTTGCGTGGCAGATCGCCTGGCTGTTACTGCGGGAGCGCCCGGATGTGATTGTCTCGACCGGAGCAGCGCCGGGGTTTCTCGCTTTGCGCTTCGGAAAGTGGCTCGGTGCGCGCACGGTGTGGATCGACAGTATTGCGAATGTCGAGTCTATGTCCTTGTCCGGTCAGCGAATTGGACCCCACGCGGACCTATGGCTGACGCAATGGCCACATCTGGCGAAGGATGACGGTCCGCACTACGTGGGGGCGGTGCTTTGATTTTCGTGACGGTGGGTTCCCAGATGCCCTTTGATCGGCTCGTCAAGGCGATGGATGCATGGGCCTCGGTCTCCGGGCGTCCGGAAGTTTTCGCGCAGACCGGCCAGAGCGACTATGTACCGCAAAGCATGGAGTGGGTAGCATCTCTGACGCCGACCGAATACAAATCGGTGTGTCGAAAGGCTTCGGTGATTGTTGCCCACGCCGGAATGGGATCGATTATCACCGCCGCGGAATTTGGCAAACCTATCCTCGTGATGCCTCGACGAGGTGCACTTCGCGAGACGAGAAACGATCATCAGGTTGCCACCGCGCGATGGTTGTCGATGCAAGGCAGGGTGCGCGTGGCGATGGATACGTCGCAACTCGAAGAGGCACTCGGGGCCGTTCTGGCCGATGCGGGGAGCGCACGTATGACCGCGGTTGCACCAGATGGAATTATCGGCGCCCTACGCGATTTCATCCAGCGATGATGGGTATCATCAACACGAAGAATTTTTTTTCTGTTGCGGCGAGAACGCTGTGCGCATTTGTACTGGCGTTACGGCATCAGGCGGCCTTTCGATTTCAGGGGAAACTACGTCTTTTCGATTGGTGCTGCGAGTGTGTGGCGAGTTGTTCAACTGTGACGCGCAACGGAACCCGGAGAGAGGGCAATGGGACGTCCCGGTACGCGGCTGAGCGTCGCCGCTAATCTGAAGTTCCGCACGACAACACCCCGAAATCGCGCC
>CBDTZF010000076.1:0-9878 GCA_965364825.1 uncultured Rhodocyclaceae bacterium
ACTCTTCGGTGCCGACCGATCCGCCTGTCGCCGCGCGGCGACCTCGCTGAGCGGAAGAATCCACTCCCCACCAGCGTCCGTCTTGCGCTTCAGAAACACCCAATCCAGCTCGACGATGAAATCGCCCAGCGAAACGACCTGAAGCACCCGCTCCGCTGTGTAGTTTTCGAACGCGATTCGGCCGTGAGCGAATCGGTCGGCGCAACGGTCACCTCGCTAAGCGAAAGGCCGAAGAACTCCAGCTCGAAGCCAACCTTGCGCGGGCTGTCGTCGCCCCGCGCTGCACCCTGCGCTGGCGACTATTTGCCGTATCCCGTCAACTCCATATACCCGACGCCGCTCTCCCCCTTATCGATCAGCACCACCCCCTCCCAATACGGAAACCGCCCGCCCAGCCATTGATCGTCGATGAGTGCGCGTACGGTCCACTCACGGTCGAGCGTCGGCAGACGGATTCGCCATGCAAGCGGTAGCTTTTGGGTCGCATTCGGGTCGTCGTCCGTGGGCGTTCGCACCGTGCCGCGCTCGGTGACGACAAGATCGATTTCGTCGGCGCGGAGCGTGCGGCTGGTGCCGTCGGGGCTGATCCAGCTTCCGCTCAGCCAGTGCTTACCGTCGTCGTGACGCAGCCGGTAGACCATGAGTGCGTGGCCATCGGCCAAATGCAGCGAGAACCAGTCCCAGCCTTGCTGGTTGTCGGCGAGCGGCTGCGAGCTCCATTCGCGGTCGAGCCAGCCGATGCCCGTCACCTCGGTGGCGACGCCGTCATGCGTGATCTGCCCCGCAATCCCGATGTTGGGTTGGCTGTAGTAGTAGCTTGCCTGCCCCTGTTCCGATTTCTGGCTGTAACCACCGGTTCCCTGCAGCACGACAGGCCGCTCTGCATTCAGTTGCAGGTCAATGCGCGTATCGCCGACGGTAAAGTGAAGACGCGAAGGGAAAATCCCGGCCCCCTCGCCCGTGAGCGACCAGTCGTCGAGCCACGCGGAAAACGCACCGTCGGTCACGCGCACATCGGCCTGACCGATGCCGCCACGTGCATAGCGTTGTTCGTACTGATGCCCGGCGGGCGTGGTGACGGCCGCATGCGCCATCCACACCTGGTCGCTGTCCCAGCCTTCGGTATCCGCCGACGGTCCCATTGCCGAGCGGAACAGCGTCCACTGGACGCCCCAGTGACGACCCGCAGCGTCCTTGAGATTCGCGGTGATGTACCACCATTCGATGCGGTAGCCAGGATGCGAAAGATGGTCGGCCGGAAAGTCAAAAACACGTCCCGGTACCACCTGCGCGTAGCCCTCGCCTTCACTGCGCAGCACACCATACGGATCGGTCTGCGCACCAGCATTTCCGGCGCCGCAGACCACCATCAGAAGCAGCACGAACCGAGCGGCGGCGTACCTCACACTCCGCTCCCCAATTCCGCCATGGCTTGCGGCAGGCGACGCCGCAGTTGCAGGCTGACCAGCGCGAGCACGAGCGCGATGATCATGAACACCAGCGCGCCGAGCTTGAGCGCCGGCACCGGCGACCACAGCATCGGCATGCTCCAGCCGAAGGACATTACGTTGAGCTTGTGAATGAGCAGCCAGGAGAGCAACGCGCCCAGCGGAATCGACAGCAGCCAGGTGATGGCGGCAAACATCCCCAGCGGTACGGCAATCACCAGCAAATGTTCACGTCGCATCACGCCGAGCGCGCGCCACTGCGCAAACTCGGGCAGCCGTTCATGCAGGATGGCGAGCAGCGCGGTGAGTAGCGCAATCGCGGCCACCAGTAAAGTGAGTGTGTTCATGGCAGCCGTCATGGCAAAGGTGCGGTCGAAGATCTTCAGCGACAAGCGCTTGATGTCGCCTTGCGCCAGCCATTCGCCCGGACGCGCGCCGGCAGCCAGCAGCGCGCCCTCGGCGGCCGCCTCGTCCGCTCCCGGCACCAGCCAAAGCGCCAGCCCTTGCGGACGGGCATCCTGCCAGCGGCGCGCCACCTCAGCGTAGGGCAGATAGAACTGGAACTGTGCATTGCCGTAGTCGTGGAAAAAGCCGACCACGGTGTAATGCACTTCGCCCGCATCCGCACTCAGCGTCACCGGATCGCCAAGCTGCAATCCGCCCAGATAGTGCGCCTGCTCGTTGGCGAGAATCGGCCGCGGTTCAGCGATATTGGAAGCGCCCCAGAGCGCGAGCGCCTGTGGCTCGGCGTCGGCCAGCGGCAGCACGCGGGTGTCGGGCGCCTGCGGATCGATGCCGAGCACGCGCGTTGGCCGTCCTTGCCAACGCAGATTCACGCCGATGCGTGCGTGGCTGTCGGCCAGCCACGGCGTGTTGGCTGCATCGGCAGCGAAGGCGACCGGGTCGATGCGCTCGCTTTGCACATACAGATCGGCCCCGATGCGCTGATCCAGCCAGCCGCCGAGCGCGGTGCGAAAACTGCCGATCAGCGTTTCGACGCCGAGATTGGCGGTGAGCGCAAGCAGCAGCGCCATCATCGCGGTGCGCAGCGCGGGCAGTTGCGCCCAGCCGTCGCTGACAATCCACCGGCGCAACAAGGCCGAGTCGGCCAGCGCGCGCGACAGTCCGCCGTGCGCGAAGGCGAGCAGTTGCGGCAACCACCACGCGGCCGCGAACAGCACCAGTCCGAGCAGCACGAACCCTTCGATCACCGTGCCCATCACCGCAAACACCCCCGCCGCCGTCAGCGCCAGCACCGTGCCGCCGATCGCCAGCTGGCGTCGCGCCCGCCGGTCGTGCGACCAGTCAGCGCTCACGCTGCCGGCGGCGAGTACCGGTCTACGCAGTTGCAGCAACAGCGGCCAGGCCAGCGCCAAGGCCAATCCTGCGAGCGTCATTAGCCAGGCGATCAGCACGGTTTGCGGCTGCAGTAGCAACCGCGCGCCAACCACGGCGCCATAGAGGTTCTGCAAGCTGGCGCTCACGCTGGGCAGCAGCAAATGGCTGATGCCGTAACCGGTAAGCAGACCGAGCGCGCAGCCGAGCACGCTCCACAGCAGCGTTTCTGCAACGATGGCCACCGCCAACGCGCGCACGCTCACGCCCATCAGGCGCAGGTTGCGCAGCGTCGGCCGACGGAACCATAGTGAAAATCGCACCGCGTTGAAAACGATGAACAAACCGACCGCAAACGAAAGCAGGCTCATCGCGGTGAGTTGCGTGTGCAGACTGGCGGTGAGCTGGGTCAGGTCGAGACGTTGGTGATTGGGTTCGAGGCGCAGGTCGGACGGCAGCGCCGCCTCGAGCCGCGCGCGCTTGGCCGCCGACATCGGTCCGACGGCGAGCGCAGTCAGATGCTCGCGGCTGAGCAGCGCGAAGGCAGCGCCGATATCCATGAGGATCTGACGGCCCTGTTGCGCGCGTGAGGCGATCAACGCTGGCGGCAGTTTCCGACCGTCGCGCAAACGCAGCCGATCACCCGCTGCAAGGCCGAGCTCGCGCGCCACTTCGGCCGGAAACCACGCCTGATACGGCGGCTGGATGAACGCCAGCCAATCCAGTTCCGGCGATCCGAGCGCGCTATCGCTACCCGGTCCGCGGCCACCGCTTTCGCCAGTCACGCCGCCGGGCAGCGCTAGCAGATCGGTGGCAATCACGCTCAGCGGTGTGTTGTCGGGCGTCGACACACGCGCCTGAACGAGCGGAAATACCTGACGAAAACCCTGACGGCGCAACGCGATGTAGTCCGCCGGAACAATGCCCGCACCACTACGGCTGCGTATCCAGTCACTGGTCTGCGCGCCAAGCAGGGAGTCGGCCTCTGCGTAGCTCGCCCGCGCGTGGCTATTGATCACCTGCACTGCCGACCACAGCCCCACCCCAGCCACCAGCCCGGCGAGCAGAAACACCGTCTGCCACGGGTGGCGCCAGTAATGGCTGAGCAGCGCCTTGAAACTGTGCGCGAAAACGACCGCCCGCCCGTTCATGTCACCGCGGCGGGTTCGTGCACGCCAAGCCGTCCGGCGTGCAGCCACCATTGCTGATCCATGTAAGCCGCCATCGCACGGCTATGCGTGACCATCAGCAGCGCGCTGCCGGCGTCATCGACCAGCTCGCGGAAGATTGCCATCACTTCGGCGCTGCTGCGCTCGTCGAGATTGCCGGTTGGCTCGTCGGCGAGCACCAACGGCGGGCGGTGCAGCAACGCACGCGCGATCGCCACGCGCTGTTGCTGCCCGCCGGAGAGCTGGTGCGGATACTTTCGCAGTTGCGCGCCGAGGCCGAGGCGCTCGATCAGGCGGGCTTCGAACGCGACGTCGAGCCGCCCGCACAAGGCCGCCTGAAAACGGATGTTGTCGGCCACGGTGAGCGTGCCGATAAGGTGAAATTGCTGAAAGACCAGGCTCACCGTGCCGCGCCGCAAGGCCGCGCGGGCGCTGTCGTTGAGCGTGGTCAGCTCCTGTCCGGCAACGCGTATGGAACCGCTGTCGGGCGCATCGAGTCCGGCGGCAAGATGCAGCAGCGTGCTCTTGCCGCTGCCGCTCTCCCCCAGCAGCGCGGCCGACGCACCGGCGGCAAGATTCAGGTCGACGCCGTCAAGTACCGTGATGTCGCCCTCGGGCTGGGCATAGCGTTTGACCACTGCAGAGCATTCGAGCACGGGATCGTTCGGTCAGTGAGGATTGGCGGCGGAAGGCGCGTCGAGCGTGACCACGGCAACGCCTTCGCTGCCGCTGCCGTTGCCGTTCAGCGCCGGGCGATGGTAGCGCACCGTCAACTTGTCGCCCGGCGCACGATCAAGCAAGGCGAATTTGAACGCCGCAAAATCGGGCGTTGGCACCTCGTCGATCGATAACAGCACGTCGTTGCGGCGCAAGCCGGCGCGGGCCAGCGCGCTTTTGTCGCCTAACTGTGCAACCCGCGGCCCGCCCTCACCGTGATCGAGCATGGCGCCGAGCAGACCCGCCGGCGGCAGCGTTATTTCGTTCGGCAACACGACAAAATCGGCCGCGTTGTGGCCCGCATGTTCAGGTCCCACCAGCAGCCGCGTGCCGCGCATGCCGGTGCGTAGCATCAATCGGTCGGGGATGCCTTCGCCATACATCACATGGCCGCTACCCGCGAAAACCGCCATGCGGCGGCCCGGATGCGCTACCAGATAAGCCGCCGCGCGTGCCGCCATGGTCTCGTCCCAAGTTTGCATGACGGCGAGAAAATTATCGAAACTCCGTCCTTCGGTGGAGTGCATCCCGAAGGCTTCGCGCATCCGTTGGGTGTAAGCCTCGCCCGGCGCGCTGTATTCGGCCGGCAGTTGTGCACGCTCGGCGGTAGAGAGGCTTTCCAGGCCCTCCGCGCCGATTTTCTGCGTCAGTTCCGCCGGCGCATTGAGCGCCACGATGGGAATGCCGTTTTCGCGTGCGTATTGGATAATCGGCCGATACAGACGATAGTCGAAGCGCCAGCGCTCGAAGTAACCGGTGCGCTCGAGCATTTGCGCCTCCGTTATCGTCCCGGCGAGGTAGGCGTCCAGATGCGGCTGTGCGGGAAACTGGAACCACTCGACGCCGATCGCCACATCACCGTAGCGACGGTGCAGGAACTTGAGCGTTTCGAGCTGCACCAAGTGATGATCGTAGCGGTTGTGGGTTTCGCCAACGAACACGATGCGATCATCCGCCAGATCGCCCAGCACGTCACTGAGCTTGTGCGTACTCTTGACCGCGATCACCGGCGGGTCGATCGACTCGGGTGCGGCCGCCTCGGAGTTCAGTGCCGCGCATACAGTCAGCGCGGCCAAGGCTCGCAAAATGCGTTGAAAGGATAGTGTTCTCGTCATGCTCCGGTTTCCGAAAATCATCGCTTCACTACCCCGCGCCTTTGTGGCAATTGCCTTTGCTTTGGCGGGCGCCGCGGCCCGAGGCGCCCCAGTTCATCACGACCTGCATGTCACCCTCGATCCGGCCAGCGCGCGGATCGAGATGATCGACACTGTCCGATTGCCCGAAGAACACCGCGGCGAATTCCGCCTGCAACTGGGCGTGGCGTTCTCGCCGCATGTTGAAGGGGCACGACTCGAGCCATTGGACGGCGCAGGGGGCGGGCGGTTCCGCACATATCGATTGATCGTGCCCGAAAGCGCGCGCAGCGTCACCCTGCGTTATGTCGGTCGCATTGGCGCCGGTGCCCGCGGTGCGGAACACGGTATGCCGACCGCGGTGCTCGATGCCGACGGCGCCTATCTCGATGGCGCCAGCGGCTGGGTGCCTCGGCTGAGCGATTCACTCACTTCTACCCTGCGTGTCGACGCCCCCGCCGACTGGACGATCGTCAGCCAGGGCCGGCGCAGTGAAGATGGCCGCCAATGGCAAGTGGAGACACCGCAAGACGACGTCTACCTCGTCGCCGGCCGCTTCACGCGCCATGCACGCGCGCACGGAAGCATCACGCTCGAAACCTACCTGCTGGCCGACGACGCCGCGCTCGCCGAACGCTACCTCGCGGCGATGGGACAATACCTCGACTTCTACAGCGCGCTCATCGGCCCCTACCCCTACCCGCGCTTCGCGGTGGTCGAAAATCGCTGGCAGACCGGCTACGGCATGCCGAGCTTCACGCTGCTCGGCTCGCAAGTGCTGCGCCTGCCCTTCATCCTGCATTCCTCGCTGCCCCACGAAATCCTGCACAACTGGTGGGGCAACGGCGTGTGGGTCGATGCGGCCGGTGGAAACTGGTCCGAAGGGCTCACTGCCTATCTGGCCGACCATCTCATCAAGGAAGCGCAAGGTCAGGGCGCCGAATACCGCCGCAAGTTGCTAGAACGCTACACCAGCTTTGCCGCCGAGGGGCGCGACATCGCGCTGCGCGATTTTCGCAACCGCCACAGCGACGCCACCCAGTCCGTCGGCTACGGCAAAACACTGATGCTGTTTCACATGCTGCGCCAGCAAATCGGTGACGCCGCCTTTGTCGCTGGACTTAAAACGCTTTGGCAGCGCCACCGCTTCACCGCCGCAACCTTTGACGACGTCGCCGCCGAGTTCGGCACCGGCCACGACGCAATGGACGCAACGTGGCGCGACCGGCCCGGCGCACCGCACATCGTCATCGACACGCTCGAGGTGCAGCCGGCACCCGACGACGGCCATCGCCTGCAACTCGTGCTGCGCCAGCAGCAATCCGGCGCGCCCTACCCGCTGCAAGTCCCGGTTGCGGTTCAGACTGAAGACGGCGGTGTGACGCGACTCAGTGCGCACTTCGAAGGGCGCGAGGCACGGCTCACGCACGACTTTACAACGCGCCCGCTGCGCGTCGATGTCGACCCCGATTTTGACGTCTTCCGCCGCCTCGACCCCGCCGAACAACCGCCCTCGCTGGCACGCCTGTTCGGAGCCCGCGAACAATGGCTGGTACTGCCCGCCGACGCGTCTGCCGCCGAACTCGACGCCTGGCGCCAGTTCGCGGCGACATGGACGAAACGCTTCGACAATGTGCACGTAGTTACGGATGAAGATGTCGGTAACGTGCCAGACGCCGCCGCAGTCTGGCTGCTCGGCTGGAAAAATCGCGCGCTCCCTGCCGCCCGCACCCGGCTCGCCGGCAGCGGGCAGGCACTAGACGGACGCACGCTGCGCATCGGTGAAACTGACTACGACGGCCGCGATCACGCCGTCGTCCTGCTCGACCCCGACAACCGACGTCCGCCCTTCGGTTTCATCGCCGCACCCGACGCCGCCGTCATCCAGGCGCTGGCGCGTAAACTGCCGCATTACAGCACCTACGGCCGCCTCGTATTCGACACCCCAAGTCTTGAGAAACGCCGCGGCGACGCACTCCCAGTCAATCGCTCTCCGCTTCGCCGCGTGCTTGGCGATATTGATCCCGGACGACCACCTGCCGGCGGTACACGGCTGGTTGATCTGATTGACGTTCCGCTTCGCTTTGAGTGACTACTTGAACGGATTGCGCAACTGCAAACGCCCTATCGACAAGCCGTCGTGCATGTCTTCACTCAACAAGGTTTCGGCACCCGATTCAAGCGCGGCCGCGCAGATCAGCGCGTCATAAAATGACAAACGATAGCGCGCCGCCAACGCGACTGCGCTTTCGTGTGTCGTCAGCGTGATCGGCAAGACCTCGCAACACGCTTTGAGCGCATCGAGAAACACGCGCACTTCCGGCCACGGCATCTTGAATTTGCGGATGCACACTGCCGCGGCTTCGTTCAACACCTGAACGCTGATAAAACCGCGTTCAGCCAGCAGCGCCTCCGTGGTATCGGCCTTGGCTGCGTCGTCCGAGAGCAGGTAAAGCAAGACATTGGTATCGAAGAACACACCGCTCATGCGGTGCGCTCGGGTGCCAAGTCATCCCGCGTATTGGCCTCCAGCCGGTCGAAGTGAAAATCCTCGGGCATACGCCCCCTCAACTTGCGAACACGCGCCAGCAGATCAGCCGGCGATGCCTTCCTGGCGACCGCCAGATCGCGACTGCCCAGCACATGAATTTCAATCTCTTCGCCCTCTTTGAGCTCCAGCGCCTGTACGACCGCGGCAGGCAGCCGTATGGCAAGAGAATTACCCCATTTGGCAACTTGCATAAATCGACCTCTCCATTTAGATATACAAAAATAATAAGTATATCATCCGTGCTGTGCATGATCGAATGTCACGGTAGGTGTTCACCCATCGTCGAACAACGCCTGCTGATCGCCACGCAGCTTCTCATCAGCGTCGACGAAGCGCACCCCCACACCCAGCAAGCGCACCGGCCGACCGCTGCGGACGTGGGCGGTGGCGAGCAGTTGCTGCCAGCGCGCCAGGCTGGGTGCGTCGGCCACGCATTCGGCGGTGGTGGTAGCGAAATTGTCGAAGCGGATCTTGACGAAAGCCTTGTGCACCGGCGGCGCCGGGGCAAGCCGCGCGAAGCGGCGCACG
Source organism: uncultured Rhodocyclaceae bacterium (assembly GCA_965364825.1). GTDB lineage: Bacteria > Pseudomonadota > Gammaproteobacteria > Burkholderiales > Rhodocyclaceae > Nitrogeniibacter. The sequence goes on from CBDTZF010000076.1 coordinate 8,882, forward strand.
CAGTCGTCGGCCAGCGGCGCCAGCGCGGCGGCGCAGGCCGCCAGATCGGGTAGATCGGTGGCGTAGGTGGTTTCGACCGACAGCGATTTACGCGGCCGGTCGGGCGCGACCGGGCGCTCGTCGATCCCACGACACAGGCGGTGCAAGCTGCGCCCGAATTTCCCGAAATGCGCGATCAGATCGGCCAGCGCCCATTCACGCAAATCGCCACAGGTGTGCACGCCGAGCCTTTCGAGCCGCGACGCCGTCACCTTGCCGACCCCGAACAACTTGCTCACGGGCAAGGCGAGCACGAAGGCATCGACCTGATCTGGGCGGATCACGAACTGCCCGTTTGGCTTGTTCCAGTCGCTGGCGATCTTGGCGAGAAACTTATTGGGAGCAATTCCCGCCGAGGCGGTGATGCCGACCTCGGCATTAATGCGCGCGCGAATCGCCTCGGCCATCAGCGTCGCGCTGCCGCGGCAGGCAGCGACGCCACTTACGTCGAGGTAAGCCTCGTCCAGCGACAGCGGCTCCACCAGCGGCGTAAGCTCACGGTAAATGGCGAGAATCTGCCGCGACGCGGCGCGATAGCGATCAAAGTCCGGCGGCAGCAAGATCAGCTCAGGGCACAGACGCAACGCGCGACTCGTCGGCATCGCCGAGCGCACCCCGTAGGCCCGCGCCTCGTAATTGCACGCCGCAATCACCCCCCGCGTCTGCGCCCCGCCCCCAACCCCCACCGGCCGCCCCGCCAGTGCCGGATCGTCGCGCAACTCGACCGACGCGTAAAAACAGTCGCAATCGCAGTGGATGATTTTGCGGGTCATGGTAAGAGTTTGACGGCAAACGAAACGGCGCGCACAAATGCGGAAACGGAAGAGCACTGTCGCCTTGCTATCGGGTCCAGGGCGAACGCATTTAAATGTCATCTCCCGGCTTAAAAATGCCATTGTCGTCGACTGCCCGAAATAATCGTTAACAATCATCGACTTATGCGATTGTCTTGTAAACT
>CBDTZF010000077.1:0-9691 GCA_965364825.1 uncultured Rhodocyclaceae bacterium
ATATCCAGCAGATCGGAAATGGTTTCAATCACGTCGCGATATTCGTCGACGATCTTTTCCTGCTCCAGCCCGGTGAGACGCTGCAGTCGCAACTCGAGAATCGCCTGCGCCTGCGCTTCAGACAAGCGGTAGCCGTCGGCCTGCAGGCCGAATTCCGCGGCGAGTCCGTCGGGGCGAAAGCTGTCGCGGTCGGCCACCGAACGCGCCAGCATTTCTTCGACCAGCGGTGAGCGCCACAGACGCGTCATCAGCCCGACCTTGGCATCCGCAGGCGTCGGCGCCGCTTTGATCAGGGCGATGACGTCGTCCACGTTCGACAGCGCCACCGCCAGACCTTCGAGCACATGGCCGCGCTCGCGCGCCTTGCGCAATTCGTAGATCGTGCGTCGGGTGACGACTTCACGCCGATGCTGCAGGAAGCAGTCGAGCAACTCGTGCAGGTTCAGCACCTTGGGCCGGCCATCGACCAGCGCCACCATGTTCATGCCGAAGGTGTCTTGCAGCTGCGTTTGTTTGAACAGTTTGTTGAGCACCACCTCGGGCACTTCACCGCGCTTCAGTTCGATCACCACGCGCATGCCGGACTTGTCCGACTCGTCGCGAATTTCGGAAATGCCCTCGATTTTCTTTTCGTTAACCAGTTCGGCGGTGCGCTCGAGCAGCGAGCGCTTGTTCACCTGATAGGGCAGCTCGTCGACGATGATCGCCTGCCGGCTGCCACGTTCCAGATCCTCGAAGTGGGTGCGCGCGCGCATCACCACCCGGCCACGGCCGGTGCGGTAGCCATCGTGCACGCCGGACAAACCGTAGATCATCGCCGCGGTCGGGAAATCGGGTGCCTTGACGATGCGGATGAGCTCGTCGATTCCTGTGTCCGGCGCATTCAGCAGCGTCAGGCAGGCATCAATCACTTCGCCAATGTTGTGCGGCGGAATGTTGGTCGCCATGCCGACCGCGATTCCCGACGAACCGTTGATCAGCAGGTTCGGAATCCGTGCCGGCAGCACCGCCGGCTCCTGCTCCTTGCCATCGTAGTTGGGGACGAAATTGACCGTCTCTTTATCGATGTCCGACAGCAGCTCGCTGGCGATGCGCGACTGACGGCACTCGGTATAACGCATCGCCGCGGCGTTGTCGCCATCGATCGAGCCGAAGTTGCCCTGGCCATCGACCAGCATGTAGCGCAGCGAGAAATCCTGCGCCATGCGCACCAGGGTGTCGTAAATCGCCGAGTCGCCATGCGGATGGTATTTACCCATCACCTCGCCGACCACCCGTGCACACTTCACATAGGGCCGGTTCCACGCATTGTTCGCCTCGTGCATCGCAAACAGCACGCGTCGGTGCACCGGCTTGAGACCGTCCCGCGCATCGGGCAGCGCACGCCCCACGATCACGCTCATCGCGTAGTCGAGGTAGGCATGGCGCATCTCTTCCTCGAGGCTGATCGGGAGCGTCTCTTTTGCGAATTGATCCATGGTGTGCGAAGCGCCTGAACAGGCGAAATTCAAAAGAGGAGAATATTACCATGAGGCATGTTTACGACTCCCCTCTCAACCGGCTTCGGAACCGACTGTGCGGGTCGCCACGGTTGATCTTTTGTGGCGACCGCGATTGAATGCAGCGACTTGAACCCACACACTTTGAACAGCCGATGAGCGAACACGCCGATTTACTGCTGAGCGCACGCTGGGTCATCCCCGTCGAACCGCACGCTGCGGTGCTCGATCACCACAGCGTCGCCATTCGCGACGGCCGCATCATCGGCATCGTGCCCAGCCAGGAAGCGCACGCGCGCTTCAGCGCGGATCAGGAAAAACGCCTGCCCGATCACGTCCTCATCCCTGGCTTCGTCAATCTTCACACCCACGCAGCGATGACGCTGATGCGCGGCATGGCCGACGATCTGCCGCTCATGCAATGGCTCGAGCAAGCGATATGGCCGGCCGAGGCGCGCCACATGTCGCCAGCCTTCGTGCGCGATGGAACAACTCTTGCCGTTGCGGAAATGCTGCGCGGCGGCATCACCACCTGCAACGAAATGTACTTTTATCCCGACGCAGCCGCCGAAGCGTTTGACGCGTTCGGCATGCGCGCGGTCATCGGCATCACCACGATCGAATTTCCGACACCCTACGCCAGCAGCGCCGGCGACTATCTGCGCAAAGGGCTCGAAGCGCGAGACCGCTGGCGCGGACATCCGCTGATCGGTTTCACGCTCGCCCCGCACGCGCCATACACGATCTCCGACGACACCTTCGCCCGCGTGGTCGGTCTGGCTAACGAACTTGACCTGCCGATTCACATCCATATCCACGAAACGGCGCATGAGGTTGGCGAAAGTCTGAAACAACATGGCCAACGCCCGCTGCACCGGCTCGACGCGCTCGGCGTACTCGGCAATAACTTCATCGGGGTGCACGCCGTACATCTCGACGATAATGAAATCGAGTTGCTCGCCCGCCACAATGCAAGCGTGGCGCACTGCCCCACCTCCAACATGAAGCTGGCAAGCGGGATTGCACCGGTCGCGGCGCTCGTCGAACGCGGCGTCAATGTTGGCCTCGGCACCGATGGCGCCGCCAGCAACAACCGCCTCGACCTGTTTCAGGAGATGCGCCACGCCGCCTTGCTCGCCAAGGTTTCCGGCGGCGATGCCAGTGCACTGCCGGCGGCCACGGTGCTGCGCATGGCAACACTCAACGGTGCGGGCGCGCTCGGCATGGCCTCGCAAATCGGCTCGATCGAAGTGGGAAAACAGGCCGACCTGTGCGCGATCGATTTATTAACAACAGAAACACAGCCGTGCTTTAATCCGCTTTCACACCTCGTCTATTGCGCCGGACGAGAAAACATCAGTGACGTCTGGATCGCCGGGAAAGCCCGTGTTTCCGGCGGAAAACTGTTGTATAAAACCAACACTGAATTGCTCGCAGTCGCACGCTCATGGCAAAATAAGCTCGGTAGTCAGATTGACTAATGCCGTTCAGACTCCAACGGTCAAAACCTGCAAACCTTGCCAAATGACGAGGAAATTATGATCCAACACATGAAAAAAAAGCTCTTCCTGGCTGCCGCGGCAGCTGCGTTGAGCATCTCTGTATCTTCAGCCTTCGCCCAAAGCGAAGACGTCGTTGTCACCGGTGAAGGAGATATTCCTTACGTGATCGACAGTCGCAACGTAGTCACGCGCAGCGGTACCGACCTGTGCTGGCGCACCGGCTCCTGGAGCCCGGCCGCTGCCTCGACGACGCTGGCCGGTGAATTCCCGGTCGGTTGCGCTTGCGACAGCGATGTCGTCCCGCAAGACCAGTGTGTCGCACCAATGGCCGCTGTAACGCCGGAAGCTGCACCCAAGCCCAGCGCCGAGAAAATCAAGCTCGCCGCCGACGCACTGTTCGACTTTGACAAAGCCGTGCTGCGACCCGAAGGCATGAGCAAGCTCGACGAGCTCGCCGGGCAAGCAACACAGTTGAATCTTGAAGTCATCCTGGCCGTCGGTCACACTGACCGTCTCGGTTCCGCGGCTTACAACCAGAAACTGTCTGAAAAGCGCGCTGCCGCGGTCAAAGAGTATCTGGTCAGCCAGGGCGTCGAAGCCAACCGTGTTTACACCGAAGGCAAAGGCGAAACCCAGCCGGTGACAACCGACTGCACCAACATGGGCCGTCGCGCGCTCATCGAGTGCCTGCAGCCGGATCGCCGTGTAGAAATCGAAGTGATCGGCTCGAAGTAATTCGACCGCACTCCGAACGAAAAAGCCCTGCTGACGCAGGGCTTTTTCTATTCGTGCTATCGTTTTTTCTCTCTTTTGATCTCGGTGCGCCCGATGAATGCCGACCCCGCTGAATTACAGAAGTTTTCTGATCTTGCGCACCGCTGGTGGGATCCGGAATCCGAGTTTCGTCCGCTTCACGAAATCAACCCGCTCCGCCTTGGCTGGATCAATTCGATCGCACCGCTCAAGAACAAGAAGGTCATCGACGTAGGTTGCGGTGGCGGCATACTTTCGGAGGGCATGGCCGATCACGGTGCTGAGGTCACCGGTATCGATCTGAGCGAAAAGTCCCTTAACGTGGCAAGGCTTCACCTCCTTGAGTCCGGCCTGAGCATCGACTACAAACTGCAAAGTGCGGAATCTCTTGCCGATGAGCGCCCTGGCCAGTTCGACATCGTCACCTGTCTCGAAATGCTGGAGCATGTGCCGGATCCGGCGAGCGTCGTGGATGCATGTGCGCGTCTCGTCAAGCCGGGCGGTGATGTGTTTTTTTCGACCATCAACCGCAACCCGAAGGCGTACCTGTTCGCCGTCATCGGCGCCGAGTACGTTCTCGGTTTGCTGCCACGCGGAACACACGACTACGCCAAGTTCATCAAACCGTCGGAGCTTGCCCGAAATTGTCGCAGCGCAGGCCTGGAAGTTCGCGAAATGACCGGTCTGACGTACAACCCGCTGACGACGAACTATTCACTGAGCCGCGACACCGATGTGAACTACCTGATTCATGCCACCCGAAACAGTTAGCGCCATCCTGTTCGATCTCGACGGCACGCTGGCGGACACGGCGCCGGACCTTGGTCGTGCGCTCAACGCGCTGCGGGCGGATGCGGACCTGGCTCCGGTATCCCTTGAGGCACTTCGCCCGCATACCTCGGCAGGCACGCGCGGAATGCTCTGGGGTGGCTTCCAACTGCGACCGTCCGATGCCGCCTACGCGGAACACGCCGCACGCTTTCTTTTCCATTACGAGCAACGACTCTGTGTGGATTCGGTGATCTTTCCGGCAATGCTCTCAGTGCTCACCGCACTCGAATCGGCAAATATTCCCTGGGGCGTCGTGACCAACAAACCACGGCGCTTCACCGTGCCGCTGCTTCAGGCGCTGGGACTTGCCGAACGGGCCGCCTGCATCGTCAGCGGCGACAGCACGCCGAACCCCAAACCCGCGCCGGATGCCTTGCTGCTGGCCTGCGAATTGATCGACACACCGCCACACCACACGCTTTACGTCGGCGATGACTCACGCGATATCGATGCCGGGCGCGCCGCCGGTATGCCGACGATTGCCGCCGCGTGGGGTTATCTCGGGCTCGACTTACCAGTGGCTGATTGGGGCGCCGACTGGATCGCCGAAACACCGGCCGACGTTCTGCCCTTGTGCAATCTATAAAAATGTTATGATGGTGCGGTCTTGAAAAGTGCGCCTTCGGGCCACATATTCAAGTCACCACATGGGGCCGACATGGCTTCGACGTGGGTCGCGAAGCAGACAAGTGCATACCGAGGTCCAGTTACCTCGTAAATCCGCTGGAAACTAAGTAAACGCCAACGACGAGCGTTTCGCTCTCGCCGCTTAAAACCGGTGGGCGCTGCACCGACAGGTTCCTGGGTCGGATGATGGGGTGAAAGCTTCATCTCGCAGTGTCATTTACAGGAACTCGAGCGCGTGCCGGGTTACTTGGCACACGTTCTAAAACCAAGGTAACTCGTTGCGGGACGGCCCGTCCGTCGGCCAAACCTCGTGACTAAATTAAAATAGACGGAACAAGTATGTAGAGCTTGCTGTAGAGGGCTTGCGGACGGGGGTTCGATTCCCCCCGGCTCCACCAAGAATTTTGTCATCGCGCACCGGCCTGTCTCAATCAAATGAGACAGGCCGTTTTCTTTGGTTCCGGCCGGTGATTCCGTGCAAACGCGCCGGCGCTACGGCGTCAATGACGTCTGCAGACGCGCGAGGGGGCAGCGGCAAAGTCGCGGCATGCCGTGAGGCGCTGCTCACAGCCATTGACGGGTTCTCCGGGGGCTATGAAGCACGTTCACCTCATCAGGAACGCATAAGCACCCGCTCAACCCATCGCAAAAAGGGCTGTTGGGCCGCTGCTGCGTGACCGTAGGGCAATGCCCACTATCGAATCACGCGATATTCGCACTCAAGTGTGGCGTCGTCCGTGCCGATTCAAACAAAGACACAATTCGTCCACGCCGCCCGCTCGACGCACTCATGTAGGACACGACTGAACGGCGTTGTGTCCCGCAACCGCGCGACGGCCCGGCGTGACACAACGGCCGCGATGACAAGGCAATCATGATCCCCCGCCCGCCCGGAACGTTCCCGCCGTACCCCCAGCTGCAGACGCCGACAATGCTGCCGCGATCGGCGGCGCCGGGCAACATGGCCGGCGTTTCGTTGCCCTCCAGGATCGATCTCGTGTTCGGCTCGATCCCGATAAATGATCACCAACGCCTTCGATCCAATGACGGCAGCAGATCAGGTCGCTTCGGTCCCGGAACAGCAGCATGACGACTGACATCGAACCGGAGGAGGATGCCGCGGTCCGGATGGCAGCGTTGCGCGAAGCCTACCAGGCGCGCCTCCCGGCGAAAATGGATGCCTTGCAAGCACTCGCCGAGCGCGCCGACAACAACCTCGACGACCGCGTCGCACGTGAATCGCTGCAACATCAACTCCACAAGCTGGCGGGATCGGGTGGCTCCTACGGCCTGACCTCACTCAGCCTTCAGGCCCGACGGCTCGAAGAACAGCTCCTCCGCTGGCTGAACGCGCATGACAAGCAACAGCCATCGGGGAAGTGGCCCGCTATCGTTCCGCAGGTCGCGCGTATGCGACGCGCGGCCACACCCACGCCGATGGCCGGCGACAGTCTGGCGCCGGCATCGCGCAGAACACCGCCTCATGACGGTCGTGCGATGCGCGTGTGGCTGATTGACGACGATCCCGAATTCAGCAAGCAACTGGCCGACCAGTTCGCCCCGTTCGGTTACAGTTTGGCGCGCTTTGCCAACGCCCGCGACGTCCTCGCTGCCGCGCGCATCGACGCACCGGACATGCTGATCGCCACCCTCCGTCCGGCCGACGAAAGCTACGACATCAGCGACGTTGGCTTGCTCTCCGGCACCTTTGGCGCCGACGGGCATCCGCTGATTATCATCTCCACGTATGACGAATTCCAATTGCGCATGCGCGCCGCGCGGCTCGGCGCACACGGCTTCTTCGTCAAACCACCGGATGCGCCACAACTCGCCAACTGGATGGCCCAGTTTCTTGAGCATCGGCAGGCCGACGCTGAACGTGTGCTGATTGTGGACGACGACCGCGATCTGGGCGAGTACTTCCGCCTCGTGCTTTCGCGCGCCGGCATCGAGGCTGACATGCTGCGTTTCCCCGAACGCATTATCGAACGCGTTGGCAGCTTTCACCCCGACCTCATCCTTATGGACATACACATGCCGCTGTACACCGGCCCGGAACTGGCGGCTATCATCCGGCAGCACGATCACTGGGCCAGCCTGCCAATCGTATTTCTCTCCGCCGAGAGCAACCGCGACCGCCAGATTCAGGCCATGGGCAGCGGCGCCGACGACTTTCTTACCAAACCGATCTCCGACCACCAGCTCGTTTCCGCCGTGCGCTCACGCATCGAACGTGCGCACAAATTGAACAACCAGATCGTACGCGACAGCCTCACCGGGCTGCTCAAGCACGCCAGCATCAAGGAAGCCGCTGACGTTGCCCTCGCCCGCGCACAACGCTCCGGCCAGCCGGTATCGTTCGCAATGGTCGATATCGACGAATTCAAGGCAGTTAACGACACCTACGGGCACGCCGCAGGCGATGTCGTCATCTCGTCAATCGCAATGATGTTGCGCCAGCGTCTTCGACAGTCCGACGTCATCGGACGTTACGGCGGCGAAGAATTCGTCGCTGTGCTCCCCGAATGCAACAGCGAATCCGCCCGGCTATTGATGAACGACATTCGCGAACGGGTTGCCACGGTACGGTTCCGCCACCACGGAAAGGTGTTTTCGTGCTCCATCTCCATCGGCATCGCCTGCTCGGCGCACCACGCCGGCTTCAACTCGGCAGAGTTGCTTGCGGTCGCCGACCAAGCGCTCTACGCCGCCAAACGCAGCGGGCGCAATCGCGTCAACACCGCCGCCCCGATCCTGCGCAAGCCAAAAAAAATCTCATGAAGTGAATCGAATTTGATCGTGCCGCGCGCGTCGCCACATTCAAAAATCGGGATCAGGCCGCCTGACAGTCATCAAGCTCATCTTGACTAATTCCAAAAGACTGTATATTTTCTCACTGTAAATTAATTCACGTAATGGGAAAGCAATGAACGCCTTGATCTCCGCCTTGATGATCGTCACCGGCCTCCTCGCCGGCTTCGCCTTCGCCTCGCCGGGCAACGAAGCCCGATACCTTGTTCCCGCCTTGATCGCGCTCATGATCGCCGTGCTGACGCGGCTGAACCGATTCGACCGATAAACGAGCGATCAGCACGGCGAGTGATTCCGAGTTTGCCGGGCAAGCGCGAAAAAGCCTGACGTCTGACGGCGCGGCCCGACTCATGCACTCAAGCGCCAATCCCCCGAAACATCGGGCAAAAACGCCTCGACCGTTGCTGTCGCAATGATGTGCGTCTCTCCGAGCACCGGGTCGTGAACGTCCAGCCCGCCATGCACCGCGGTCACCTCGGCGCGGCCGCGTGGCAGTTCTGCGGCGACCTTGACGACGTCGACTTTGTCCGGAGCCTGCACGCCGATGGTGACCTGCACGCGCATGGTCTTGTGGTCGTAGCCCAGCGTGCGGAAGAGCGTGATGGAGGAATGATGTAGCGCGTCGTGGACGGCGCGAATCGCGGCTTTGGTGTAGTCACCGCCGTACAGGTCATTTCCGGTGCCGATTTCGATAATGATGCGTTTTTCAGTCATTGGCGGGCTCCATGTCGAACGACACTATGATTGCCGCGTTAGCGATTACGGTGAGGCCGTCGCTTCCCGGTTTGGGTACGTCGAGGCCACCCTTGACCACCGTGACCGACGGTTGACCGTAGGGAAATATCTTGAGCAATTCTGCCGGGTCGACGGCGTCGGGTTTCTGCACGCCAACCTCGACATCGATGATCATCGCGCCTTTCTCGAAGCCGAAAAACTCGGCGACGTTGAGCGAGTTGTGCCACAGCGCATCCTTGATCGCGCGACTCGCCGCCTCGGTGTAATCCTTGCGACGTAGCGAGCTGCCGACGCCGAACTCCACCACCACTCTATGCTTGGCCATAGTTGCTCCCTCGATTCGTGATTGTTCCGAGCGTGCTTACTTCGGGTCGTATTCGCGGATGACGAAATGCTTGGTCGTGGTTTCCAACACTTCCCAATAACCTCGAAACCCGTTTGGAATAAGAAACGCGTCGCCGGTCTTGAAAGTCTGCGCGCTGCCGTCTTCTGAAATCAGGCGCGCATGGCCGGAGATGAAATAGCAGAATTCGTCGCGGTCGGTAAACGCGTGCCATTTCCCCGGCGTGCTGACCCAGGTTCCGGCCATCAAGCGGCCTTCCTTGTTCTCATAAAATATTGTTGATTCATGATGCGGATCGCCCTCGACCACACGGTCGGGAAGATCGGCCAGCCGGCGTTCCGAGCGCGTGCCCGTGTCCTTGCCAAAATCGACCACTTTAATCGCCATAACTGAAACTCCTCGATTGAGTCGCGCAGCGGTGGAAGGCCGCTGGCAGTCTGAAAATCCGCTGAAAGACTAGCATGGTGACACGCATCGGTGGCTACGCGATCCGCCATCCCTCAGGGCAATCTTATGAATTGCGATTCCGCGTAGATTGGGCGGAACGACCCGTGTATTTTCTTCCCCAAACGGGTCATCCCCGCGAAAGC
>CBDTZF010000078.1:0-9642 GCA_965364825.1 uncultured Rhodocyclaceae bacterium
AGCGTTGATACCCGGCTCAGCGTCTCGCCGTCATGCTGCGCCTTGGCGATCGACCAGTGCCAACTGGCCTGCGCGGCCACCTGTGGCAGGTGCGTAACGCACATCACCTGACGTTGCGCGCCAAGATCGCGCAGCATGCGCCCCACGATTTCAGCGACGCGTCCGCCTATGCCGACATCAACCTCGTCGAATATGAGCGTCGGAGTCGACGCCGCGCGGCTTGTGATCACCTGAATGGCGAGCCCGATCCGCGACAGCTCACCGCCCGAGGCGACCTTCGCCAGCGGCCGCAGCGGCTGCTTGGGGTTGGCGGCGACGCGAAATTCAATTGCCTCATCACCGTGCGCACTGCCCTCGGCGAGTGGCAACAGCGCCACCTCGAACTGGCCGCCAGCCATCGACAAGGCTTGCATCGAGGCAGTGACCTGCGATGACAACTCAGCGGCCACCGGAGCACGCGCGGCGCTGAGTGCATGCGCCTGCTCGCGATACGACGCCTCGGCTGCAGCGGCGCGTGCGGCAAGCCGCGCCGGGTCGGCGGCCTCGGTCAACGCGGCAAGCTGTTCGCGCATCTGCACATGGTGTTGCGACAGTTCCTCGGGCGCGACACGATACTTGCGCGCCATGTCGGTGACTGCGCCGATCTGCGCTTCAACCTCGACCAGGCGCTCCGGATCGAGATCAAGCCGATCGCGGTAGTGGCGCAGCGCATGCAGCGCTTCGGCGGCCTGGATGGCGGCGTTGTTGAGCAGCTCCTGCGGTTCCTGCAGGCTGGCGTCGACCTGCGCCAGCTCGGCAAGCCGTATCGCCAACTGTTCGAGCGAGCCCACCAGCGGCGCTTCACCGTCTTCCAGCGCGGCGACAGCAAACGCCGCACCTTCGATCAGCCCGGCGGCGTGACCGAGACGGGCGTGCTCGCGGTTTAGTTCTTCCCACGCGTCCGCGTCGAAGGCCAGTTCGTCGAGTTCCCGCACCTGCCATTCGAGTAATTCGCGCTCACGCGCACTGCCCTCGGCGTCGGCCTCGGCGCGCGCGTGAGCGCGGCGTGCCGCCTGCCAGATCCGCCATGCCTCGGCCACTCCGGCGGTTTGGGTGTCGAGCCCCGCGAAACGGTCGATCAAGGCGCGCTGCGCCTCGGCGCGCAACAATGCGTGATGCGCGTGCTGACCGTGAATGTCGGCCAGCCATTCGCCCACTTCACGCAATTGCGCAAGGGTCGCCGTGGTGCCGTTGATCCAGGCACGCGAACGGCCGTTGTGATCGACCACACGACGCAACAGCACGGTATCGTCTTCGCGTTCGAAGGCCTGTTCATCGAGCCATTCACGCAGCGCAGGATCAGCCGGCAAATCGAACTCCGCCGTGATGTCGGCACGTTGCTGACCGCTGCGCACGACTCCGCTCTCGGCACGATCACCCATCACCAGGCCGAGCGCGTCGAGGAGAATCGATTTACCGGCGCCGGTTTCACCGGTCAGCACACCGAAGCCGGCACAAAAATCGAGGTCCAGCGTGTCAACAATGACGAAATCGCGGATAGTCAGGCGGCGCAGCATCGTTCAATCGCGAGGTGACGGTGGCAAGGGGTTGCGCGGCGCCTCGCTCCAGTTCAGTTTCTCGCGCAACATGGCGAAATAGCTGTAGCCGGGCGGGTGTAGCAGGCGAATGCGATTCGGCGATCGGCAGATACAAATGATGTCGCCGGCCAGGAGATCGAAGCGCTCCTGCCCGTCGGAATGAACGCGGGCATCGTGCGGCGGCAGCAAAACAATCTCGATATGGCTGCTGTCGGGCAGCGTGATCGGCCGTGAGGTGAGCGTGTGCGGACACAGCGGCACCAGTGCGATGCCGACGACACGCGGGTGCAAAATCGGCCCGTTGGCCGACAGCGCATAGGCCGTGGAACCGGTGGGGGTCGACACAATCATGCCGTCGGAACGCTGGGTGTAGACAAACTCGTCGTCGATACGCACGTCGAATTCGATCATGCGCCCGATGTCGCCCTTGTTCACCACCACGTCGTTGAGCGCGACGGTCTGGAACACGGTGCGATCGTCGCGGCGCACCTCGACGTCAAGCATGAAGCGCGACTCCTCGACGCCCTTGCCATCGAGAATGGCGTTCAGCCCGTTGGCCGCGTTGCTGCGCGCAATATCGGTCAGAAAGCCCAGCCGGCCCTCGTTGATTCCAACCAGCGGCACGTCGAACCTCGCCAGCCGCCGTGCGGCATTGAGCATGGTGCCGTCGCCACCGAGCACAATACCCAAGTCGGCACCGGTGCCTAATTCTTCGTAGGTGGCCACGGGGAACAAGGAACCCAGCCCGGTGGAACTCGCCGTGCCCTGTTCGATCCATACCCGGGAACCGCACGCCTGCACGATACCGGCGATGTGCTGCACGGCGGCGGCGATCTCCGGACTCTGGTATTTTCCGATCAGCGCGACGGTCTGGAATGGTTTGTTCATCCTGAAAACCGTGGTTGGACGCGCCCGAGTGTGCGGCTGGCGGGTCGTCTGACAAGGCGCGAGGAGGACGCAGGAGCGGCCCCTGCAACGACGAGTAACGCAGGCAGGCGGCCCGCCAGTCGTGCAATCGGGCGTGTAGCGCGGCCACCTGAAGGACGATGGCTGTCGAAGATGGAATGTTTAAAGCGCACAATAAGGTACCAGGACCGACAAGCGGTCAACTGCGGTTTCCAGGATTATTCATACGGCGCAGATTAAACCACAAGAGCTGCGTACGCTCGATGCAGCCGGTCGGCGCCGCAACGTGCTGCGTCCGTTGTGCTTTGCATAACCGGCACTCTTCCATAGAATCGTCTGACGATGGCAGCCAATAGCGACGTGTCCCAACTCGACGAGCGATCCCGCGTTTTACTCAAGACGCTGATCGAGCGCTATATCGTCGAGGGTCAACCGGTCGGCTCACGCACGCTCTCCAAGCATGCAGGGCTGGAGCTGTCGCCGGCGACGATACGCAATGTGATGTCGGATCTCGAAGAGATGGGCTTCATTGCCAGCCCGCACCCCTCGGCCGGACGCATCCCCACGGCGCGCGGCTATCGCATCTTTGTCGACAATCTGCTCACCGTGCGGCCGCTGCAGAACCGGCTGCTTGATGAGCTGAAGGGCCAGTTGCAGCCCGATCAACCGCAGCGCGTCATCGGCAACGCCTCGTCGCTGCTATCGCAGCTCACGCACTTTGCCGGCGTGGTGGTGACGCCACGCAAAGACACCGTGCGTATCCGCCAGATCGAGTTCCTGCCGCTCTCCGAGGCGCGCATTCTGCTGATCATCGTGACCACCCGCGGCGATGTGCAAAACCGCATTCTGCATACTTCCCGCAGCTATTCGCCGTCGGAGCTGACAACCGCGGCCAATTACATGAATGCGCACTGCGCCGGGCTCGATTTCGAAGCGATTCGCGAGCGCATTCAGGACGAACTCAAGCAACTGCACGGCGACATGTCAGAACTCATGACGGCTGCGGTCGACGCTGGCAGCGAAGCGGTGCAGGAGACGGCCTCGCAATACGTAATGTCGGGCGAGACGAATTTGCTCGACGTCGAAGAGCTGTCCTCCAACATGGTTCGCCTGCGCGAGCTGTTCAAGCTGTTCGAGCAAAAAACCGGTCTGCTTCAGTTGCTGACCATTTCGCATCGGGCCGAAGGCGTGCACATCTTCATCGGCGGCGAATCCGGTCTCGCCCCGCTGGACGAATGCAGCGTGATCACCGCGCCCTACGAAGTGGACGGCGTGGTGGTCGGCTCGCTTGGCGTGATCGGCCCGACACGAATGGCCTATGAACGCATCATCCCGATCGTCGACATCACCGCCCGCCTGTTGTCCAGTGCGCTATCCTCGCGCAACTAGGAGCCTGTTAACCTACAAATCACACCAGTCCCCGGAGATTTTTTGATGTCCCACTACCGGCCCGAGCCCGCTCACACCCACGGCGAGGTGCCGCGCACCGGCGTCCTGATCGTCAATCTAGGATCGCCCACGGCACCCACCGCCGCAGCGGTACGCCCCTATCTGAAGCAGTTTCTTTCCGATACCCGGGTCGTCGAGATTCCGCGCATCGCGTGGTGGCCGATTCTCAATCTCATCATTCTCAATACGCGGCCGGCCAAATCGGCGGCCAAGTACGCGAGCATCTGGACCGATGAAGGTTCGCCGCTGCGCGTACATACCGAACGTCAGGCCAAGCTGCTGGCCGGGCATCTGGGAGAAGCGGGTCATCGTGACTGGGTGGTCGAATGGGCGATGCGATACGGCACGCCGTCAATCCCCGAAGTGCTCGATCGCATGCGCGTCGCGCTCTGCGACCGCATTCTCGTCGTGCCGATGTATCCGCAATATGCCGGTAGCACCGCCGGCAGCGTGATGGATGAAGTGGCGCGCAGCCTGCTCGCCTGGCGAAACCTGCCCGAATTGCGGTTCATTCGCAGCTATCACGACGATCCGGGCTACATTATGGCGCTCGCCACGCGAGTGCGGCGCCATTGGGAGAAACATGGCGAGGCGGACAAGCTCATCCTCAGTTTTCACGGGGTGCCGCGGTACACGCTCGACAAGGGCGATCCGTATCACTGCGAATGCCGGAAAACCGGACGCCTGCTGACCGAGGCGCTGGGGCTGCCGAGTGAACGGGTGCTGGTGACTTTTCAATCGCGCTTTGGCAAGGCCGAATGGATCAAGCCCTACACGCAACCGACGCTAGAAGCGATGGCGCGGCGCGGCGAGCGCTCGGTGGACATCATGTGCCCGGGGTTTTCCGCCGACTGCCTGGAGACGCTGGAAGAAATCGCGATGGAGTGCAAGGAAGCGTTTCTGTCCAACGGTGGCGAGCGTTTTCACTACATCCCCTGCCTCAACGAGGAGGAAGCCTGGATCGTGTCGCTTACACAACTTGTGCTCACTCATGCCGGTCACTGGACGCAGGATTCGCCGCAGCGCAGTCAGGCTGCGCGCATGACGGGCAAGGCGCAGGCACTGGCGCTCGGAGCCGAACGATAAGGACACGATCGTGAACGTGAAACTGATTGTCCGCTGGCTGCTCAACGCGGTCGCGCTGATGCTGCTGCCGCAACTGATTGATGCGTTGCAAGTGACGTCCTACACCACGGCACTGATCAGTGCCTTGTTGCTCGGACTCGTCAACGCGCTGATCCGCCCGCTGCTCATCCTTGTCACGCTGCCGATCACGGTGCTGACGCTGGGGCTATTCACGCTGGTGATCAACGCGTTGCTGTTCTGGTTCGTCTCCAGCTTCGTGGCAGGCTTTCAGGTGCCCGATTTCGCCACGGCGTTCTGGGGCGCGCTGATCTACAGCATTCTCACCTGGTTGGTGAACGTGGCGCTCACCGAGCCGGTCAATCCGCCTCGGTGACGCCCTACGTTCTATGGTGTAGCGCCGACCTACGCGCTATGCGCGGATAGCGATCGAGACTCGATCTTGCTTGAGGACGATTTGCGTGCGGGCCGACGGCGCGCGGCGCCCGGATCAAAATCGCCATCGAGCTTGCGCAAAGCGTCATTGCGGGCGTCCAGCGCACGTTCGAACGCGCCCTCTTCACCGTACTTATTGACCGAGAACTTCACGCGCTTGCGTCGCCCGTCGGGCAGCGGCCACGAGGCAACCCAGAACCAGCGCTGGTTCTCCTCCGGCAGATCGCGTGTTTCGGAGGCGCAGTATCGACACACGCCAACCACGCCCGAGCGGTTGTTCTTCTTGCGGATCGACGAATATTCCTTCATCGATAGCGGCGGGTACGTTGCAATCACCTCATCGCGATACGCTTTTGCTGCAGCAAACGCCCTGCGCTTGCCGCCAAAGACGCCGTCGGAAAAGTGCTTGCGATAGATCACGCCGCGACGCTGGATGGTCACCAGCCAGCCATGCGTGCGGCTCGCTTCGTTATCGACCCGGCTGATGCCGTAAACGCTGCTTCGACTCACTCCAATTCCTCCAACCCCGATGGACGGGTGACATGGGAGTGATGACGGCAGAATCGTGAAAAACTTTACGGAATAATTCGAAACGGTATTGAAACCCGACGGACGGTCGCCACCTATCCGTCATTCGACCCGAATTTGTCCAGGACGCCGGCAGTATGAGCGAAACCATTCAAGTCGTTTGCAGCGCATGCAACGGCATCAACCGCCTGCCGTTGGCCCGCCTGAATGACGACGCGCGTTGCGGGCGGTGTCACGAGCCGCTTTTTGCAGGTCAGTCCATCGCCGCGAACGCGGCCGCCTTCGAGCGCCAGTTAAGCCACAGTGGTATGCCACTGCTGGTGGATTTCTGGGCGCCGTGGTGTGCGCCGTGTCGGAGCATGGCGCCGGCGTTCGAAGCCGCCGCCGAGCAGCTATCGCGGCAGTTCCGGCTGCTCAAGGTGGACACGGAAAAGGAACAGACGCTGGCCGCGCGCTTCGCCATCCGCAGCATTCCGACGCTGATCGTATTCCGCAACGGCAAAGAGATTGCCCGCACCAGCGGGGCGCTCGATACGACGCGGCTGGTCACCTGGGCGCGCAATGCGCTTTAAGCACCGCTGAGCGCTGCGGGGTCAGTCGTCGACCAGTTGCAGATCGAGGCCCGGCGCGATGCCTTTCCCGCGCGTGGCCGCTGGCGCGGTCTTGGCGAGATTTTGCGAAAAGGCGCCGAGTCGTTTTGCCATCGAGGTAGTGAGCTGCGCACGGAACAGTTCGCGGCATTCGTCGGTGGCGAGGGCGAGCGCGGCCGGATTGACTTCGAGATAGGTCAATTCGGTCAGCGACACCGCACCGAACATGTGTTTGTGATCGATTGAATCAAGATAGGCCGTTTCTCCAAAAATCTCACCCGGGCCGGCCTCGCCAATGCTCTTTTGCGCCGCCGACAGCTCGATCCGCCCTTCGATCACCACCCCGAAGCGCTGATCCTGGTCACCCTCGCGGATCACGTTGGTCTTCGGCTCCACCTTGCGCCAGCTCGAAATTCGCAGCACTTCCCACAGGTCGACATCGTCAAACTCAGTAAAGAACGGGATTTTGCGCAGCACGCCGAAGCGCGAGGTATCGGACGGCAGCAGTTTGTCATCGACAATCTTGTAGCGCACCGCCGACAGATCCTTGGCAAATTCGGCGCCGTTCTTGTAGCGCGAGTACAGATCCTTTTCGAGCGCCTTGCGGATAATTTCATCCATCAGTTCGGGCATGTCAGGATGCAACTGACAGACCGAGGGCGGATCGACGTTAATGATCTTGTAGATGAGCTGGGCCGGATTCTTGGCGCGGAACGGCAGGCGGCCGGTGAGCATGTGAAACAGCACCACGCCCAGCGAGTAGAGATCGGTTTTCTGGTTGAGCGGATAGCTCTTGATCTGCTCCGGCGACATGTAGGCCGGCGAGCCGACGCCCATGATGAAGGTCGAGTCGGTATCGACCTTCTTGTTGATGTTCAGCGCCAGGCCGAAGTCGGTGATTTTTACGTTGTCGCGCTCATCGACGAGGATGTTCGCGGGTTTGATGTCACGGTGCACCACGCCCTGCCGGTACGCGTAATCGAGGGCCATGCAGCACTTGAAGACGATACCGATGGTGCGGTGGACAGGCAGCAAGTGGGCGAAGGAGCACACGCGTTCGAGCGATTCGCCGCGGAAATACTCCATCACTATGTAGGCTTCGTTCTCCTCAATCACCGCCTCGAAAATACGGATGATGTGAGGGTGCTCGAGTCGCGTGGCCACGGCCGCCTCGGCCTTGAGCAATTTCATGAGACGCCGATTCCACTTCGCTTCGTCCTTGGCCTTGTCGGCAAAACGGATGTACTTGAGCGCGATCTGCTCCGGATACACGCTGCTTTCGGCCAGATAGACGGTCGCGGTCGCGCCGCGACCCAACTCGCGGATGATGCGGTACTTCCCGATCTGGGTCGGGATCTCGCTCATGGTTTCTCCCGGTGCAATCCAGTGACAACAAGCGTCAACGACGCCTTATTATGCCCACCCTTTAAGCAGGGTGTGCGCAGGGGACGGAAAATCTACAACTTACCCTTGAAATTCGAACGCATGCCCCCAACGTACTTCGTCAATTGAAAACTGCCTCAGGAAGCCGCGATGCAAGACAAAAATCCAACGCCCGAAGCCCTTGGCGCCAAAGAGACGAAACCCACCAATATCCCTGACGACTCGCTCCCCGGTGCCGAACAGGGGGCGCCGTCGCCCGAACCCGGCGTACCGGTCTCCGCCCCGGATAACGCGCACATCGACGTCATGCCGAATTTGCAGGAAGCGCTGCGCACGGCCGAGTTGCAGGCGAGCGAACACCACGACGCCTGGCTACGCGCCAAGGCGGAAACCGAAAACGTGCGCCGCCGTGCGCAGGAAGACATCGCCAAGGCGGGCAAATTCGCCGCCGAGAAATTCGCCCGCGCGCTGCTGCCGGTCAAGGACAGTCTCGAAGCAGCACTCGCCGCCGAGAACAGCACGGTCGAAAACCTGCGCGATGGTGTCGAACTGACGCTCAGGCAGTTGAGCAGCGCGTTCGAAGGCGCTGGCCTGGCAACGGTCGACCCGGTCGGGGAGAAATTCGACCCGAACGTTCACGAGGCGATCACCACACAACCGGCCGATGGCGAACCCAATCGCGTATTGACCGTGCTGCAGCGCGGTTACACGCTGCACGGACGGGTCGTTCGTCCGGCGCTGGTGATCGTGTCGGTAGCCAAGGCGGGTTGACATCCGGGCGCCCGCCCCCAAATCGGAAACAGACAGAAATAGACAGTAGGCGGCCGCCATGCCGGCCTGGAAATAAATCAGACAAAGGACACAATCATGGGAAAAATCATCGGTATCGACCTGGGCACCACCAACTCCTGCGTTGCCGTCATGGAAGGTGGGAAGGCCAAAGTCATTGAAAACGCCGAGGGCGCGCGCACTACGCCTTCGGTGGTCGCCTACACTGAAGATGGCGAAATCCTCACCGGCGCACCCGCCAAGCGCCAGGCGGTTACCAACGCCAAGAACACGTTGTTTGCGGTCAAGCGCCTGATCGGTCGCCGCTTTGACGAAAAAGAAGTACAAAAAGACATCGACCTGATGCCCTACGCCATCGTCAAGGCCGACAACGGCGACGCCTGGGTTGAAGCGCGTGGCAAGAAAATCGCGCCGCCGCAGGTCTCCGCTGAAACACTGCGCAAGATGAAGAAGACGGCCGAGGACTATCTCGGTGAAGAAGTCACCGAGGCGGTCATCACCGTGCCGGCCTACTTCAACGACAGCCAGCGCCAGGCGACCAAGGATGCCGGCAAGATCGCCGGACTGGAAGTCAAGCGCATCATCAACGAGCCAACCGCAGCCGCGCTCGCCTTCGGCATGGACAAGAAGCCGGGCGACTCGAAAATCGCGGTGTACGACCTCGGCGGCGGCACCTTCGACATCTCGATCATCGAGATCGCCGATCTCGACGGCGAGCACCAGTTCGAAGTGCTGGCCACCAACGGCGACACCTTCCTCGGCGGTGAGGATTTCGACCAGCGCATCATCGACTACATCGTCACTGAGTTCAAAAAGGACCAGGGCGTCGATCTCAAGAAAGACGTGCTTGCGCTGCAGCGCCTGAAGGAAGCGGCCGAGAAAGCCAAGATCGAGCTCTCTTC
>CBDTZF010000079.1:0-9631 GCA_965364825.1 uncultured Rhodocyclaceae bacterium
TGCGGATGTGGTCGGCATCGTCATGCGCCGGGGTGGCGTCGATGACGCGTTGCATCAGGTCGACGGTGGCTTCCGGCCCCATGCCGCCAATGACACCGACGATCTTGTGTTGGTCACCGTGGCCGCTCACTGAGCGCACTCCGTGACGACGTCGCAAATGATCTCGGCAATCAGTCCGCAATCCGTTTCATCGAATGTCAGCGGGATGCGCATGTCGAGCAGCGTGTCAAGAACGCGTTCGGTGCGGGGTAGTTGCGGCATTTCGTCGAGGTAGCGCCAACTGTCGTAGCGGCTGGTGTAATCGTGCGGTTCGCTGTCGCCGAACCACTTCACCATTACGCCGCGTTGCGTGCAGCGAGCGAGCACCTCGGTGATCTGCGCTGCGCTGAAATGCGGCAGCGAGAACTGGATCGAGCTGCCGACGAAGGCTTCTTCGGGCGGACGCACCGGCAGATGAATCGCGGCGCATTCGCGCAGCCGTTTATCAATCACACGATAGCGGCTGTTCCAGCGCTCGCACTTCACGTCGAGTTGGGCGATCTGCGGGCGCAGGATGGCCGCGCGCAGGTTGTCCATGCGCCCGCTGTAGTTCGGCGTCTCGAAGCGAATCTGCTCGAAAGCAGCGGCCGGCGGCGCCGCGAAATGGCGATCGAACAGCATGTAGGAGCCGGAATGGATGATCGCCCGCGCCATCACGTCGGCGTGGCGCGTTGTCAGAAAGCCGCCCTCGCCGGAATTCACGTGCTTGTAGGTCTGCGCGCTGAAGCACGCGGCATCGCCAAACGTACCGCTCTTGCGCCCGTTCCAGCTTGCGCCCATGGTGTGGGCGCAGTCCTCGATCAGGAAGAGCTTGTGGCGCTCGCAGATCGCCATGACACGGTCCATGTCGGCGATATGGCCACGCATGTGCGAGAGCAGCAGGAATCGCGCGCCCGACGAGGCCGCCTTGGCCTCGAGATCGTCGAGGTCGATGCAAAAGTCGTCGGCCACATCGACCAACACCGGCACCCCGCCCGCGGCGTGGATCGCGCCCGGCACCGGGGCCAGTGTGAAGGCATTGCACAGCACCTTGTCGCCCGGCTTCAGCCCGCCCGCGCGCATGGCAATGTGAATCGCGTAACCGCCCGACGCGCAGGCGAGGCAGTACGGAACGCCCAGATAGGCGGCGAGTTCGAGTTCCAGCAAGTCCGTCTCGCTCTTTTCGCCCGGCAGCGTGTTGTAACGATGCAGCCGGCCCGTGCGCATGACCTCGACGGCGGCGGCGATACCCGCCTCGTCGATCGGCTCTTGCTGGGTAAAGGATTTCTCGAACACTTTCATGGCCAGTCCTTAGTGTGAAATAACGCGACATGACGGCGGCGTAGGGCCGGGTTCAGCCGGCCATCGGTGCCTCGCCGGGCGTCGTGGCGGGCTAAACGCCGCCCTGCATGCGTGGCGCATCGTCCTTCATGGTCAGGGGTGGCGGCGCCAACCGCCATGCGCCTCAGGCGTAGTGCTTCTGGTCATAGACGGTGAAGTCCCACTTGGTGTCCGGGTAGTACTTGCGCAGACGCCAGTCACATGCGCGCGCATGGCCTTCCATGCCTTCGGTGCGCGAAATGCGCGAACCGGCCGCGCTGAAGCGCAGGTTGGCCGCCTCGTCGAGTTCCTGATAAGTGAGCACTTTCATGAACTTCTGCACGTTCAGTCCGCCGCTGTAGCGGGCTGCGCGCTTGGTCGGCAGGATGTGGTTGGTGCCCGAGCACTTGTCGCCGTGCGACACCGTGCTGCCCTCACCGAGGAAGAGCGAACCGTAGTTGTTGAGATTGTCTTTCCACCATTCCAGGTCACGCGCCATGATCTGCAAATGTTCACATGCATACTCGTCGCTGATGCGTGCCACCTCTTCGCGATCGTCTCCCAGCACGATCACGCCATGATCGCGCCAGGCCGCCTCGCAGACATCGGCATTGGGCATGTCGGCGATGACTCGCGGCATGATTTCGAGCACTTTTTCGCCGATCGCGCGGCTGGTGGTGAACAGCCACACCGGCGAGTTCGGGCCATGTTCCGCCTGTGAGACGAGATCGACCGCGATGGTCATCGGGTCGGCGGTGTCGTCGGCGATGATCGCGGATTCGGTGGGACCGGCGAAGACGTCGATCCCGACCGCGCCGAACAGCATGCGCTTGGCTTCGGCGACGTAGGCATTGCCGGGGCCGACGAGGATGTCGGCCGGTCTTCCGCTAAACAGTCCGTTGGCCATGCTGGCCACGGCATGTACGCCACCCATCTCGAGGATGACGTCCGCGCCCGCCACGCTCAGTGCATAGGCGACCGCCGCGTTGATGCTGTCGCCGCGCGGGGGTGAGGCGGCGACGATGAAGGGCACCCCGGCGGCCTTGGCGGTGGCGACGCTCATCAGCGCGGAAGCGGCGTGAGCGTAACGCCCACCGGGAATGTAGCAGCCGGCGCACTGGACGGGCAGGATGCGCTGGCCAAGGCGGACGCCGGGCTCGGTTTCGATTTCGAAGGGTTGCAGCGAGTCGCGCTGGGCTTCGGCAAAGCGCTTGATCTGCTTGTGCGCAAAGTCGATGTCGTCCTTGACGCTCTGCGGTACGGAATCGATGAGCGTCTGGCGCTTTTCGTCCGAGAGGACGAAATCACCCTCCCAGTTGTCGAATTGCTTGGCCATTTCGCGCACGGCCACTTCGCCTTGCTGCTCGATGCGCTGCAGCATCGATTTGACCGTGGCGCGGATACGTTCGTCTTCGTCTGCCACTGCCGATTCGGAAATGGCTTTTTTCAGGTATTCCATTTGTCTCACTCCTTTGCTGCTGATTTTTTATCGTCAATTGCGCGTCCGCCGCGCTGGCGGTACCGTGGCGGGCGGCCGGCACCTACCGGATCGCCGCGTCGATGGTTTCGTGGTTACTGCGGGCGGCCGCCGGTCCTGCCCGCCGCCCGGTGCACCCGATCAGTCGTAGGTCGGAAGATCGAACGCGGCGCGATAGCCGAACAGCGCCTGACTGCCGCCGGTGTGCAGAAAAACGACGTTCTGGTCGCGCTTGAAATGGCCCTTGCGCACGAGGTCGATCAAGCCGGCAGCGCCTTTGCCGGAGTACACCGGATCGAGCAGGATGCCTTCGAGGTTGGCGAACATGCGGATCGCTTCGATCGTGCTGGGTGCCGGCACGCCATAGCCTTCGCCGACATAATCGCAATTGGCGACCACGTCTTCGCGCTTGATCGACCCCGGTATACCCAGGTAGTCGGCAGTCAGCTCGGCTAGTTTGAAGACGTTGTTCTCTTGCGCTTCCTTCGGGGCACGAACACCGATACCCAACACCGGAACGAGGCTGTTGCTACCGTAGAAGCCTGTCACCAGCCCGGCTTGGGTGCCCGCGCTGCCGGTGCCATGAACCACATGATCCATTCTCAGCCCAGTGCTGTTGGCCTGATAGAGCATTTCGATTGCGCAGTTCACATAGCCGAGCGCACCGATGCGGTTCGAGCCGCCGCCGGGAATGATGTAGGGCATGGCGCCGTTGCCTTTGAGCTTGTCGGCGAGTTCGTTCATGGCGGCGTTCATGTCGGTGCCGGCGGGGAGTTTCTTGAGCGGCGCGTCATACAGCTGATCAAGCAGCACGTTGCCGTTGTAGTTGTAATCGGTGTCTTTGTAGCCGGTGCGGTCTTCCAGCAGGATGTGGCATTTCATGCCCAGCTTGGCGGCAATGGCCGCGGTCTGGCGGGCATGGTTCGATTGCGTTGCACCCTGAGTGATGATTGTGTCGGCGCCCTGTTCGACGGCGTCGGCCATGAGGAATTCAAGCTTGCGCGTCTTGTTGCCACCACCGGCCAAGCCGGTGCAGTCGTCCCGTTTGATCCAGATGTTCGGTCCGCCGAGTGCTTTTGAAAGTGCCGGCATCGGCTCGAGCGGGGTGGGCAGGTGAGCAAAATGCAGGCGGGGGAATCGTGAAAGATGCATGGCGGGTCTCCGGTAACGGGCGGTGTTTTGGTGTCAATCAGAGTACCGATACGCTGCACCGGGGGCCAATGCCTTTATCGGCCGCAAGCGGTTACTTTTCGGCATACTGGTTTTTGTGCAAGCGCCGCGAGCCAAACGCCATCATGCCGTAAGGGCGCCTCTCGGCGGGTTTGCATCACGATCGTTCTTCGGGAGTCGCAATGGATTTGAAATGGCTTGAAGACTATCTGGCGCTGGTCAAGCACGGCAGCTTCTCGAAAGCTGCCGACGCACGCTTCGTCACACAGCCGGCGTTCAGCCGGCGCATCCGCTCACTGGAAAACTGGCTCGGTGTCAGCCTCGTCGATCGCTCGCGATATCCGACCACGTTGACCGAGGCGGGCGAGGCGTTCGTCGAACAGGCAGAACAGATTCGCGGCGAAATCTTCGCGTCCCGTGACGCGCTACAGGCGATGGCGGGAGGGCACGCCGCGATCGTGGTGATGTCGCAG
Source organism: uncultured Rhodocyclaceae bacterium (assembly GCA_965364825.1). Taxonomy (GTDB): domain Bacteria; phylum Pseudomonadota; class Gammaproteobacteria; order Burkholderiales; family Rhodocyclaceae; genus Nitrogeniibacter. The sequence goes on from CBDTZF010000079.1 coordinate 4,459, forward strand.
CACTCATTGACTGTCTCGTTCTTTCCCGGCTGGCTGCAGACCATCGAAGCGCCGTTATCGCGCGCGTTGATCAGGATACGCGCCGGCAATCTGCATGACGCGGTCGAGTCCTTTTTCTCCGGCACGGGTGATTTCCTGCTGTGTTACTCGTCGCCGGACATCTTCAAGCAACTCGAGCGCGCCGATATCGAGAGCATTGAAGTGGGCACGGACCGGCTGGTGCCGGTGACGGCCGTCGGCGGCGATGGCAAGGCGTTCTTCTCGGTGCGCAAGATGGCGGCGCTACGCTTGTTGTCCTACCCGAGCGACTCGTTTTTCGGTCGCATCGTCGCGCGCGAATGCATGCCGCATCTGGACGCCGACCTGAAGTCTGCAGCAGTGTGCGAGAGCGCGCTCGCCGAGGGGCTCAAGGCGCTTGTCGAAACGGGTTACGGGGCGGCTTGGTTGCCGGAGCGCCTCGTGGCGCGGGAGCTGGCCGAGGGAAGCATGGCGATCCTCAGCGAACCGTTCGTCAGTGCTTCACTGACGATCAAGCTCTACCGGTTCAAGGGCCAGCACACCGAGCCGGCAGCAATGCTGTGGAACCATCTAATGGATGGCGAAGTGGTGCGGTAGTCCCCACGGGGGCATCGCTGCCGCACCACGTCCGGAAAACTAGCCAAATAGCCCCGCGACTTCGACCGACTCGCGTTTGCCGACATGCCGGACGGAGGCTTCGTGCCACTGTTGCGCACGCTCGCGGCCCAGATCGCGCAGTTGCTCGAGAAAGGACCCGCTCGAGGACATCTTGGATTCGGAGGACAACTGACTCATCACTTCCGAGGCTTCGATGAGATGGAAGTTGGTCGATAGCAGGCGACGCTCAAGTCGGCCACGCGACAACCACGGCTGCGCGGCGGCAAAATCCCGCGCATGCGCGAACATGCGCATTTCACGCAAAAAGTTCGCGGTGAAACCCAGTTCCATGCTGCGTATGCGGATTTCTTCGACGCTGCGCGGCGTCTTGCTGTGGCGCATGGGATTGATCAGCACCAGCAGGATGTCGCGGCTTCCGCCCGTGTAAAACAACGGAAATACCGCCGGATTGGCGGCGAAGCCGCCGTCCCAGTAATGCTCGCCATCGATTTCGATGCTGTGATGGACGGAGGGCAGGCAGGCCGAGGCGAGAAGGGAGTCAGGGGTCAGTTCGTGCTCACGAAACAGTCGGAGACGACCGGTGTTCGCTTCGGTGGCGGCGATGAACAGCTGCAGTGGGCTCTCGCGGCGCAGGCGTTCGAAGTCGATCTGGCTCGTCACGACGTCGCGCAAGGGATTGAGATCAAACGGGTTGAGTTCGTAGGGCGAGAAGAAGCTAGCCCACATCATCATCATTTTAATTGCCGGTGCGAGCGTTCCGCTGTCGCCATTGAGCGTGTGCACGGCGACATCGGAGGGGACGCTGCTGGCCACCGACTTCCAGAAAACAGCCAGTGCCTCGCGCGCGCCGTCGGGCCCGCCCGCCATCAGGCCCTGCGCCAGCACCGCAGCGTTCATGGCGCCGGCACTGGTGCCACTGACCGCGTCGAACTTGAGATGGCCGACTTCGAGCAGATAGTCGAGCACGCCCCAGGTAAAGGCACCGTGGGCGCCGCCGCCCTGCAAGGCCAGGCTGATTGTCTTGCGACGCGAGAATCGTTTGAGAGCCATATCGATCTCCTTTCTTTCGTTTTGCCCGGCGCAGCAACTGCTGCGATGCACAAAAGTTTGCTGCTCTCGGGCGTTTCGATATCAGGAAGTTATTGAATTTAGGATATGCACATTACTCCCAAAAAATGATGCAATGCAACATTTTGACTGTGGATATTGTGTCAGTTTGATACGGAGGATGTGGCGCTGCCGCGCGCTGGCGCAGGCAATCGCATGAACGTCTGGTGTTGCAGTTAGGCGGCTGCATCAAGTGTCGTCATCCCCGCTTTCGCGGGAATGAGCCGTTTAGCGAAGGAAATACACGGGTCGTTCCGCCCAATCTACGCTGAATCGCAACTCATGCGATTGCCCTCCGCGCTGGCGCGGCTTGGATACGCCCGTCGGCGCGTGTCCAGGCGGTGTGTTCGGTGTGGCTTATGTCGTCTTCTCCGCGATGGCCTTGGCAACCATCTCCGCCATCAGCGCATTGATCCCGCCTTCATGCGCCGCACCGCGAGTCTGCAACGCCTTGACCAGCGTGCCGGGCAGTTTGCAGGCAAAGGGCACCAGCCCCAGCGCCCGGTCCTGCGCACGCTGTTGACGCTTGTCGACGCCCTGGCCGGCGGCAGCGCCAAAACGGTCGGGCTGGCCTGAGGCGCCCATCTTGCCGTTGATCTTGGCGCCGAGGCTCTTCTGCATGTCGCTGCTTTTCGTGGTCATGGTGTTTTTGCCGCTCCGGAAAATGGGCGAGAACGCCCGTGGCGGTGATTATCGCCTATTGCGCTTGCCGATCGGGGCGCGCGAAGACGCGTTGCTTACAGAATCTCGTCTTCGTCGAACATCGGCTCGCTCTGCAGTGCCTCGGCCATTTCATCGACCCGATCGCCCGCTGCCGTCGGCTGCTCGACGCGGGCAATATGGAACAGCGCATCGCCCTGGTTGACCACCGGCAGGTTGGCGCGGCCGATGATCAGGCCGGCAGTGCGCGCGTTGACCTCGGTTTCGACTTCGCCGAAGGGGTCGGAGATCACGCCGATCATTTCGTTCTCGGCGACGCTGTCGCCAATTGTCCGGAAGGCACGCAGAATGCCACCCGCCGGCGCCCGCACCCAGGAACTGCCGCGTGAAGTGAGCGGTTTGTGCTTGCTTTCCGGCGCGTGGCGTTGCGCGACCATCTCCAATTTGCGCATTACGCGCAGGATGCCGGCAACACCAACGCGAAGCGCGAATTCATCGAAACGCAGCCCCTCGCCGGCTTCATACAGCAGCATGCTCACATCACGTTCGCGCGCCGCGCCACGCAGCGAACCGGGGCGTAACTCCGAGAGCAGGATGATCGGTGCGCCGAAGGCCTGGGCAAGTTCCAGGGCGTGGTCGTCGGAGGGCGAAACGCGAATCTGCGGCAGATTCACGCGGTGGATGGCCGCCGAGTGCAGGTCGATGCCGACGTCGCAGCGGGCCACGATTTGATCGAGAAAGATGTGCGCGAGTTGTCCCGCCAGCGATCCGTTTGAACTGCCCGGAAAGCTGCGATTCAGATCGCGCCGGTCGGGCAGATAGCGCTGGTGGTTGATGAATCCGAAGGTGTTGACCACCGGAATGCACAACAGCGTGCCGGCAAGATGTTTGAGCGCCGTGGCACGCAGCAGACGACGGATGATCTCCACGCCGATGATCTCGTCACCATGAACCGCCGCGCTGACGAACACCGTCGGCCCCGGCCGCGCACCATGCACGACGTGCACCGAGAGCATGATCGGGGTGTGATTCGAGAGCACGCTGACCGGCAGATCGACGGTGGCGCGGCTGCCGGCGGGAACGCTGTTGCCATCGATCTCGAAGGGTGGGCGCTTTGGCATCAATCTCACTCCCTAGCCCTTGCCCCTCGTTTTGGTGCGGTTCGGCCGAGCCTGATCCTCAATGAACGTGATGATTTTTTCCGCAACGTCGATGCCGGTCGCTTTCTCTACACCTTCGAGACCGGGGGATGAATTGACCTCCATCACCACCGGGCCGTGATTCGAGCGCAGCATGTCGACACCGCAAACATTCAGGCCCATCACCTTGGCCGCGCGGACGGCCGTGGAACGCTCTTCCGGCGTGATGCGGATCGGCTTGGCGCTGCCACCGCGGTGCAGATTCGAGCGGAATTCGCCTGGGGCGCCGGTGCGCTGCATCGAGGCCACCACCTTGCCGCCCACCACCAGCGAGCGGATATCCGAGCCGCCGGCTTCCTTGATGAATTCCTGCACCAGAATATTCACGTTGGCGCCGCGAAAGGCCTCGATCACCGATTTGGCGGACTTTTCGGTCTCGCCCAGTACCACGCCGATGCCCTGAGTGCCTTCGAGCAACTTGATCACCACCGGCGCGCCGCCGACGATCGCCAGAATCTCGTCGGTTTGCTTGGCATCGTGGGCGAACGCGGTGACCGGCAGGCCGATGCCGTCGCGCGCCAGCAACTGCAGCGAGCGCAGCTTGTCGCGCGAGCGGCCAATGGCGACCGATTCGTTGAGCGGGTACACATGCATCATCTCGAACTGGCGCAATACGGCCAGACCGTAAAAGGTGATCGAGGCGCCGATGCGCGGAATCACCGCGTCGTAGCCGGTCAGGCTCTCGCCGTTATAAAACAGCTCGGGGCGGTGCGAGGTGATGTTCATGTACACCCGGATGGTGTTGATGATGTCGAGCGTGTGCCCGCGCGCTTCGGCCGCTTCGACCAGGCGTTTATGGGAGTACAGATTCGGATTACGAGCCAGCATGGCAATTTTCATGAAAACAATCCTTTGGCGCGATGCGTCGCGCCGCGCTATTTGGTGCTTGATGACGTCGGTGTTCCCTGCAGGAACGACCGGTCAGGGTGGATGACGATGCGGTGGCGGCGCAGCGAAGCCCGCCCCAGAATCATGCTGAATTCCATCTCTTCGCGATCGGCGAGGGTCACGTCGATCGGCCATTTCAGAGCGCCCATCGCCAAGTGCGTGCGGATGACAAAGCGCGGCGCGGTGATTCCGCTGGTGTTCTTGACCTCGCGCACATCCCGCAATCGCGCAGCGCATGTGTAAGACGCCGGATTGCCGTGGTGGTCACCCGGCACGCGAAACCGCACCCAGCGCACACCATCCTGATCGAAAGTCTCGATATCGATGGCGTGCAGTGCCGCACTGCGCGCGCCGGTATCGATCTTGGCCTTGAACGGCGCCATGCCCAGATCCGGCAGCATCACCCATTCACGCCAGCCAATCTCGAACTGCAGCCGGCGCGACTTTGCCTTCGCTTTCACGTCTCGCGGCCCCACGATGCATGGGGCGAGCACCCGTTGTCGGAATGATCATCGAAGCAGCGGGTCTGGCACAGGATCACACGACGGTTCCCTTGATGAGCTTGCATGGCGGCATCGCGGACAGATCGATGGCGCCGCCGTCAAGTTTAACGTTTGACGCGGTTTGGGGTTTGATTTTCTCCGACGTCGTGATCCAACAATAAATTAGGGTCCGGCTCGCAG
>CBDTZF010000080.1:0-9620 GCA_965364825.1 uncultured Rhodocyclaceae bacterium
TACAACAACATCGCCGACGCCGACGCCGCATGGGAATGCGTCAAGTCCTTCGATCGCGCTACGCCCGCCTGCGTCATCGTCAAGCACGCCAATCCCTGCGGCGTCGCACTCGGCGTCAGCCCGCTCGACGCCTACAAGAAGGCGTTCTCGACCGATCCGACCTCAGCTTTTGGCGGCATCATCGCCTTCAACACGGCGGTCGACGCTGTTGCCGCCGATGCGGTCAGCGCGCAATTTCTCGAAGTGTTGATCGCGCCCGCCTATACCGACGAAGCGCTTCAGATGCTTGCCGCGAAGAAGAATGTGCGCGTACTCACCTGTGCGCTCGGCAACGCCGAAGCGGCGCTCGATCTCAAGCGCGTGGGCGGCGGCCTGCTGGTGCAATCGGCCGATCAGGCGCGGATCAGTGCTGCCGATCTGAAGGTGGTGACCAAACGCGCACCGAGCGCCCAGGAAACAGCCGATATGCTGTTCGCGTGGCGCGTGGCCAAGTACGTCAAATCCAACGCCATCGTGTACTGCAAGGACGGCGTCACGATTGGCGTCGGCGCAGGGCAGATGAGCCGCGTCGACTCGGCGCGAATCGCCAGGATCAAGGCCGAAAACGCGGGGCTGAGCATCGCCGGCACGGTGGTCGCGTCGGACGCCTTCTTCCCTTTCCGCGACGGCCTCGACGTGCTCGCCGAGGCGGGCGCGACGGCCGTTATCCAGCCCGGCGGATCAATGCGCGACGAAGAGGTGATCGGCGCCGCCAACGAGCACGGTATCGCGATGGTATTTACCGGCTTCCGACACTTCCGACATTGATTGCAGCGAGCCGGCCCCACCGCCGGCGTCGCGCGAAGGAATCATCTCCACCATGAAAGTACTGATCATTGGCGGCGGCGGTCGCGAACATGCGCTGGCCTGGAAGATTTGCCAGTCGCCCCGCATTACGCGGGTGTATGTCGCGCCGGGCAATGCCGGCACCGCGACGGAACCGCAGGTTGAAAATGTCGCGCTGGGCTCGATCGATGCACTCGTGGACTTCGCCCGCGAAAACGACATCGGCATGACGATTGTCGGTCCGGAAGCACCGCTTGCCGAAGGTGTGGTGGACGCCTTCCGCGGCGCCGACCTGCGGATTTTCGGCCCCACCCAACAAGCCGCGCAGCTCGAAGCATCGAAGGACTTTTGCAAGCAGTTTCTCGTCCGCCACGGCATCCCGACCGCCCGCTATGAAACCTTCAGCGACGCCGATGCCGCTCACGCCTACGTCGACCGCGAAGGTGCGCCTATCGTCATCAAGGCGGACGGCCTCGCCGCCGGCAAGGGCGTGGTGGTGGCGATGAACATCGACGAAGCCCACGCGGCAGTCGACATGATGCTGCGCGACGCCGGCATGGGCCAGGCCGGCGCGCGAGTGGTAATCGAAGAATTCATGCACGGCGAGGAAGCCAGCTTCATTGTGCTGGCGGATGGAAAAAACGCGCTGGCGCTGGCCTCGAGCCAGGATCACAAACGGCTCAAGGACGGTGACATCGGCCCCAACACCGGCGGCATGGGCGCCTACTCGCCCGCGCCGGTGGTCACACCCCAGGTCCACGCCCGCGTGATGCGCGAAATCATCGGACCGACATTGGCCGGAATGGCCGCCGAGGGCGCGCCTTACACCGGCTTTCTCTACGCCGGCCTGATGATCGACACGGCAGGAAAACCACGCGTGGTCGAATTCAACTGCCGCCTGGGTGACCCCGAGACACAACCCATCATGGTCCGCCTCAAATCCGATCTGGTCGAACTGATCGAAGCCGGGCTCAATGGCCGCCTGGATTCCGCAGAAGCTGAATGGGATCGGCGCATCGCGCTCGGCGTCGTGCTCGCGACCGAGGGTTATCCGACCAAACCTCGCACCGGAGACGCGATTGCCGGCTTGTCGTCGGTGAGCGAAGACATCGTCGTCTTTCACGCCGGCACCGCGCAGGATGGCGACCGGATCGTCACCGCAGGCGGCCGCGTGCTTTGCGTGACGACTTTGTCGGACCATATCCGCACGGCGCAGGCGCGCGCCTGCGATGCCGCCGATCGCATTACCTTTGCGGGCAAACAGTTTCGGCGCGATATCGGCCACCACGCCATAAAACGCTGAGCACGCCATGACACTGAGCACGCGTGCGATCACACCGCCCACGGACGACGCCAAAGCGTATTTCACCGCACTGCAAAACCGTATCGTCGAAGCACTCGAAGCGATCGACGGCCGGTCGTTCAGGACCGACAGCTGGACGCGCGAGCAAGGCGGCGGTGGTGTGTCGCGCGTCATCGAGAACAGCGACCTGTTCGAGCGTGGCGGTGTCAATTTTTCTCACGTCAAGGGCGAAGGGCTGCCCGGGTCCGCGACGGCCAGCCGTCCCGAACTGGCCGGCCGCGCATTCGAGGCGATGGGGGTGTCGCTGGTGCTCCACCCGCACAACCCCTACTGTCCGACCGTGCATATGAACGTGCGCTTCTTCATCGCCACCCGCCCCGACGCCGACCCGGTGTGGTGGTTCGGCGGCGGCATGGACCTGACGCCCTACTACGGCTTCGAAGAGGACGTGCGCCATTTCCATGCCACCTGCAAGAACGCACTGACGCCCTTTGGCGCGGAGGTTCATGCGCAGTACAAGGCGTGGTGCGACCGCTATTTCCACATCAAGCACCGCAACGAGGCGCGCGGCGTTGGCGGCGTCTTCTTCGACGATCTCAACGAAGGTGGTTTTGAGCGCTGCTTCTCGCTTACGCAGGCGGTCGGCGACGCGTTCCTGCCTGCTTACGCGCCGATCGTGGAACGTCGTCGCGCGCTTGCCTATGGCGAACGCGAACGTGAGTTTCAGGCTTATCGGCGCGGTCGCTACGTGGAGTTCAATCTGGTGTATGACCGCGGTACGCTATTCGGCTTGCAGTCGGGCGGGCGCACCGAATCGATTCTCATGTCGATGCCGCCGCGGGTCGCCTGGCGCTACGATTGGCATCCAGAACCCGGTACGCCGGAAGCGCAACTCTACGAAAGATTTCTGCCGCCACGGAACTGGGTTTAGCGTTCGGATCGCCGCCTCAGCGCCGGCGTCGGGCAACACCACTGACACGCAGGAACGCCAAACGCGGCCGCGTCGCCGGCCCATCGCAACACGGCCGCCTGGATGCGTTCCGGTTCAGCGCCGCGCGTCACGCCTTCGCGCGGGTGTCGACCATATCCACTTCGATTGCGTCCACCGCTTCGGCCGTTTCCGCTGCTTCTGCCGTTTCCGGCAAGGACGGCAGCAGCGCAGTGGCGCTCTTCAGCTGCGCCGCGGTGCGGTAATGCCGCTGTGCGTCCGCCGGCCGATCCATGCGTTCTGCCAATTGTGCCAACGTAAGATAGGTGTCCGCCGTCGGCGCCTTGGCCACAGAGGCTTCCAGATAACCCTGCGCCTTGCCCCAGACTTCGTTCTGCATGCACAGCCGGCCGAGTGAAAACAGCAGGCCGGCGTCATTGGGGTGCGACTGCAGCCATTGCTCGCCACGCACCAGGCAAGCACGCGGATCGTCTTCACCGCAATAGCCATACCAGCGCGCCAGATCACTTTCCCAGTGGGCATCGAGTAGTTTTTCGATCACGCGGCGCAGCAGCGCGCCGCGCCCGTTGCCAACGATTAGCGGCGCCACCTGACGCACCAGCTCGCGGTCGCGCTGATCGTCGGCAGGGATGGCGTTCCAGTAATTGTCGATCGCGTCCGGCTGACCATCGCGGTCACGCAAGGCGGCCAGATGCGCCTGACGCACGATCCGCTCGATTTGTGCATCGCCCAGCAGGCCGTGCTTGTGCAGTTGGCGAGCGATACGGATGACTTCGTCCCAGTCGCCTTTGGCCTGCGCCACGCTCAAGGCCAGACGCAATGTGGCTAGCGGGCGTCCGCTGCCGTCCTTGAGCCGGTCGATGCTCGCCGCGGCCTCGTCGAAGCGGTGCCCCTCGATCGCCATCTCGGCCTCAGTCATGACACGCGCGCCACGCAAGGTCTTGTCATGCTCTGCGGCATGGCCAAGCCACTGACGGTAGCGTTGATCGTCGCCCAGCGCGTGCGCCGAACGCGCTGCAATGAGGGCCGACACGCCGCTCTCGTCGCCGGCACGCCAGGCTTTTCGCGCCTGTTTGAGGGCTGGGGCATAGCGCCCTTCCAGTTGCAGCAGCATCGCATTGCGCAGCGCGTCGGCCACCTTGTCCTTGCGGCGACGGTGACGGTAGACGCCGAACGTGCTGGGCAAGCGCACCGTGCGCGACACCAGACGGATCAGGAAGTAGCCGGCCAGAAGGACGGCGAGTACGGTGAGGACGAGCAGATGAAAGGAGACCTGGATGCGGTACGGCGGCACCACGATCAAGGCGTATCCGGTGGTGACATCGGTGACCAGCGACAGCCCGACGGCCAGCGCGAAAAGGGCAATCAGCCAGAGTAATCCGCGCATGGTGACTTACTCCTTCGCCGGCGAGGTCGCCGGCGTTTCGGCTGGCGCCTCGTGTTGAGGCGCAGATTCTGCGGCGTCGACTGCAGGCTGTGCCGCTTCAGCCGCCTGCTCGACACTGTTTGCAGCCGATTCAGTGGCGTCAGCCCCAGTTTCGGCGACCGCTTCCGCCGCCGACGGTGCACTCTCCGAGGAGGATGTCGATTGTGGCGCAGGCTCAGTCGCTTCCGACGCAGGTTCAGTCGCTTGCGGCTCGGGCTCAGTGGCTGCCGGTTCTGGTTCCGTCGCTGCCGGTTCTGGTTCCGTCGCTGCCGACTCGGGCTCAGTGGCTGCCGGTTCGGGTTCGGTCGACTCCTGCTCGGCCGGCGCGGCGCTCACCGGGCGGCCCTGCAGCGTGGCAAGCGCGGCCATGGTTTCTGTCAACTCCGGCCGCTCGGGCGCAATCGGCGTTTTCTGCACGGCTTCGAGCGATGCCAGCATGCCGCTGACGCGCTCGTCATTGAGGTTGAAATAACGTTTGATCCAGTCGACCGCTTGCGCCGTGTCGGCAGCAAAGGTTTGCTGATCGCGCCCGAGCAGGGCGAGACGTGCCGTGAGCAGGCGGATTTTGAGATTCTCGCGCAGATAGGTGCTCTGCGAGGGCGACAGAAGCACCGGCTCGGCCGAGGCGTCGATCCGTTCGACCCGTATCAATGACCGCAACTCGGCCCACAGATCCTTGCCCAGTGCGCGCAGGTAGGCAAGCGGATCGTCCATGAAGGCGCCCTTGGGCGTTTTCTCCGGCGCCGGATTGGCTGCGGCTTCGACGGTAAAGGCGAGCGGCATCTGGTCAACCGATTCGAGCAGGTTTTCAAGCTTGAGTGTGACGCCGGTGATATCGACCCGCGGCGCGGCGCGCAGGCGTTCGATATCGCGCGCCACAGCGCGGCGCAGCGGCATCAGGCGCGCATCGCCAGCCGAGGCCAGTTTCGCGTCGGCCGTCTGCAAGGCGATCAACGCCGCTTCGACATTGCCCGCCAGCTCGAGTTGCTGGCCCGCAATCCCCACCGCCTGGTCGACTTCGGCCATTAGCCGATCGTCGCGCGAGCGGGAGAACTCCTGATACAGGGAATCAAGCGCCGCCGCCTGGCCGCGGGTCTCTTCGGACTTCGCTTCGAGCAAGCCGATCTTGCCCTGCAGCGTGATCACGTTGTCTTGCACCTGGTTGACGCCGGCCCGTGCAGTTCGCGCCGCGTCGTCGCTTTCGGAGAGGCGCCGCGTCAGCTCATCCTGCGTCGTGGCCAGTGTGCTGCGCATATCCCACCATTGCCAACCGAGCACGCCGACGCCAATCAGGCACAGGACGAGCAAGGCAGGCACCACGCGACTGCCATGGCTGTCGCGAGCGTCAGCCCGCGCCTCAGGCGAGTATTCGTTGCCGGTGTCGATGGCGGCGTCCGTCTTGTTCTGATTTGCGGTGAGGGCCGGTTTGTCTTCGTTCATATGCTTATCTCGCTCCTCTGACCAAAAAGTGCTGCTCGATCGCTTCGAGAACACCTGCATCGCCCGCCTCGGTCTCGATGACGGTCGTAAACCCAGTCTCTCGCGCCCGCGCGCAGATGCGCGCATGCGGCGCAAAAACGGGGATGACGGAAACATGACGCATGCCCTCCCCGAGCATGATCGCCAAGTTGCCCACGCCTTCGCTACTGGTCAGCACCAAGGCATCAATTGATGCGCTCGCGCTCAACAGCTGATCGGCATCCATGGCCGGTATCCGCCGTGCGTAACAGGCAGCATAACGGATCGTTGCGCCCCGCTGCGTGAGTGTAACACCGAGAAGATCGCGCCCACCGTCACCCCGAAAGATGACGACACGCTTACCGGCCATGGCAGGAGCGGAGAACTCAGGCAAGGCCAGCACCGCTTCACTGTCGAACCCGGCGGTCGGCGCGATGACATGCGCAAAGCCAAGTGCGTGCAAGGCCTGTTCGCTGCCCTTGCCAACGGTTGCGACCCGCAGCTGCGCGGGCCACGCACGCCGCGCGAGAACCGCCGCAAGGCCGTGCTGGGCAGCGTTCGGGCTGACGAAGAACGCCATGTCGAAACTGTCGAGCGCATCGATCAGCGCTGCCAGTTCGGCGCTCACGGGTAGCGCCTCGATTTCGATGACAGGAAACCGCAGGGGGTGTCCGCCACGGGCGGCGATGCCGGCGCACAGCGTCTCCGCCTGCCCCGCTGGTCGCGTGACGACGATTGTGCGGCCGGCGAGCGAGATGACAGGCGGCGTCATGAATGGTGACTCGACCTTAGAGCGCGGCGAGAATCTCGCGCGCGCCGCCGGCCTGCAACTCGTCGGCAAGCGCCTGACCGAGCGCTTCGGCCTCGCCTATGTCGCCGCGACGCTCGGCGCGAACGATACGGCTGCCGTCGGGCAGCGCAACGAAGCCACGCAACCACAGCTGCGCGCCTTCGGCGATGGCATACGCGCCCAGCGGCACTTCGCAGCTACCGGCCAGCGCGCGCGCCACGGCACGTTCGGCGCGCACACACGCCGAAGTCACGTCGTCGTTGAGCGGCGCCATCCACGCGGCCACTTCCGCACGCGCGGCCAGCGCTTCGATACCGAGCGCACCCTGCCCGGCGGACGGTAGCGAGACCTCGGCCGGCAACTCGCCGCGAATACGTGCCTCCAGGCCGAGACGCTTGAGTCCGGCGGCGGCGAGAATGATCCCGTCGTACTGACCTTCGTCGAGCTTGCGCAGCCGGGTGTCGAGGTTGCCGCGCAGGCTGGTGACGGCGAGATACGGGTAATTGGCGTGCACTTGCGATTCGCGCCGCAAGCTGGAGGTTCCGACCACGGCCCCCGGCGGCATGTCCTCCAGGCTCGCGAACTTGTTCGAAACGAAGGCATCGAGCGGCACTTCGCGCGCGCAGATGGTGACCAGCGCGAACGGGTCGGTCATCTCCATCGGCACATCCTTCATCGAGTGCACCGCGATGTCGGCACGCCGGTCGAGCAGCGCGGTTTCCAGCTCCTTGACGAACAAACCCTTGCCGCCCACCTTGGCCAGCGGCCGATCGAGAATCTGGTCGCCACGCGTGGTCATGCCGAGCAGGCTTACGTCACACGCCGGGTAGAGCGCTTCGAGACGCGCCTTGACATGTTCGGCCTGCCACAGCGCAAGGCGGCTTTCCCGCGTGGCGATGATGATGCGCTCGGGCACGGTGGCGGCAGACGAGGTTTCACTCACGGCGGACGGCTCACTGACAAAAACGGAAGGAAAAGTTGCGGCCGAGCGGCGTCGCGCCGCGGTCGGAGACGATTCTAGCATGGCGCGCGGCCCGTTTTTTTTGAGCCGCAAAAGCTATGATAGTGGCGCGAAGAGCGCGTGCAGCGGTCTTTCGCGCACGTTATCAACCGCCGCCGCGCGCCCCCTCTAAACGAACGAACCGGAAATCACCATGGACGACAACAAGGATCTGCCCCTGCGCAATGACATCCGCCTGCTCGGCCGCCTGCTCGGCGACACCGTGCGCGAACAGCGCGGCGAGGCTACGTTCGACCTGATCGAACGCATCCGGCAGCTCTCGGTACGATTCCGGCGCGATGACGACACCGAGGCGCGACAGAGTCTCGAGACGACGCTCGATGCGCTGTCGCGCGAGCAGACGATCGATGTGGTGCGCGCTTTCAGCTATTTTTCCCACCTCGCCAATATTGCGGAAGATCAGCACCACATCCGCCGCACGCGCAGCCACTTGCTGGCCGGGTCGGCGCCACGCGCGGGCAGCCTGGCACATGCCATCAAGCATGTTTCTGCCGACGGCGCGACCACCGACGCACTGCGCGATTTCTTCGACACGGCGCTGATCAGCCCCGTGCTCACCGCGCACCCGACTGAAGTACAACGGCGCAGCATCATCCATTGCCAAAACACCATCGCCGCGCTACTCGACACGCGCGACCGCATGGCGCTCACGCCCGAAGAGCGCGAGGAGTCCGACGCCACGCTGCGCCGCGCCGTTCTCACCCTGTGGCAAACGCGCATGCTGCGCCAAAGCAAACTGTCGGTGATCGATGAGGTGGCCAACGGTCTGTCGTACTTCGGAACCACCTTCCTGCGCGAAGTACCGCGCGTGTTCTGTCGTGTCGAAGACACCCTGGACGGACTGGAAGACTCCGTCGAACGGCGCGAATTGCCGGCGTTTCTGCGCGTCGGCAGCTGGATTGGCGGCGACCGCGACGGCAATCCTTTCGTCACCGCCGATGTGCTTCACGAGGCGATGTCGATGCAGGCGCAAACCGCGCTCGCGCATTATCTCGACGAAGTGCATGCGCTCGGAGGCGAATTGTCGGTGGCCGAATCGATCGCTCCCGCATCCGACGCGCTGCTTACGCTGGCCGAGGCGTCAGTCGATCACTCCGCCCACCGCGCCGACGAACCCTACCGCCGCGCGCTGAGCGGCATCTACGCGCGGCTCGCCGCCACCTACCGTGAGTGGCTGGGCAAATCGCCGGCGCGCGCGCCTGCAGGTCTTGCAGAAAGCTATGACAGTGCCGAGGCCGTGAGCGCCGATCTCGACGTGGTGCACGCTTCGCTCACGGCCAACGGTTCGGAACCCCTCACCCGTGGCCGTCTGCGACAGTTGCGTCGCGCGGTCAAGGTGTTCGGCTTCCATCTGGCGCCGATTGACCTGCGGCAAAATTCAGATGTGCACGAACGCGTGGTGGCCGAACTGCTCCATACCGCGGACCCCGCCTGCGAATATCTGCTGCTGGACGAAGAAGCGCGCATCGAACTGCTGCTGAAGGAAATCGCCACGGCGCGCCCGTTGCGCTCGGCGCACGTGAAATACAGCGACGAAACACAGGGCGAACTGGCCATTCTCGACACCGCGCGTTCAGTGCATCGCCGCTATGGCAAACGCGCCCTGCCCAACTACATCATCTCCAAGGCCGACGGCGTGTCCGATCTGCTCGAAGTCGCGCTGTTGCTCAAGGAGGCCGGCCTGTTGCGGCCGCTGGACAGCGCGCTCGACATGAACATCATCCCGCTGTTCGAGACCATCGACGACCTGCGCGCCAGCAGCGCAACCATGGACCGCGTGTTCTCGCTCGCACCGTATAAGGCGTTGCTGGAAACCCGCGAACACGCGCAGGAAGTGATGCTCGGCTA
>CBDTZF010000081.1:0-9484 GCA_965364825.1 uncultured Rhodocyclaceae bacterium
GTGTATCAATTTTCAATCGGCAGACCGTGTCAATTTACATCCGGCAGTGACAGACTCGCTCGCATACAGTCTTGTTACTGCTGGTACGCCGAACATACTTAGCAATAGGTGGCTCCGTGCCTTCAACCGCTTTTCTGAATCCTTTGCCGAGGCTCTTGCGCTCGCCGCCGCTGAGAGCTTCCCAGTCACCGTCAGTGCACATGTCTATCAACATGAACTCTGAACCGACCTCTTTAGTGCGCACACGATCCACTGCGCTTGCAATCACGTCATCTACGTTCACAGCCTTCCGCGCCGATACAGGGCTGGGGCTTGCCAGTGCTGCGTTCAGCGCTTCGCTGATGACGGTATCGAGGCTGACGTCCTGCTCTTGGCTGTCGAGTAAAACCCGGGACAAAAGTGCGTCATCCATATCCAAAAATAGCTCCGCCATGAATCTCTCCAGTTAAAAGATCTTGGCATGCTCAGGCCGTGCCCTTGGCCCATGTGGCCTCGGCGGCCGTCACGGCCGCCTCGATCTCGGGGTCTGGGAAAAGGAGTAGAACAGAGAGCAGGCGTCCCGCGCCCGTAGGTCCGACGTATCGGTTTTCCGCCCCTTTCGTGTGGCGGTGCCTCAACCGTCCGACCATAGTCACGTTAGCCAACCCTCCCTCATCAAATTGAGCATACGGTTTTCCCGTGCACGGCTTTCCGATGCTCTTCACGCATATCAAGGGTCAGGTCGTGCATTCCGACACTTCCACATCAACGAGAGCGCAGACGCATGTCAGTTGCGACGGCGGCGCCGTTTAACACCAACGCACGGCGACCGTCAGTCCGATGACCACAATCCCGCGAAGTCGAACGAAAGCTGGCGATGATGCCGGATGGACAGCAGGACCACTCTGGCCTCTGCGTCGATCGTGGTGTAGAGCATCAGGTAGTCGCCATGCAGGTATTCGCGCAGTGCGTGCGCGGCGCCGGCTGGCAGCGCGGCGAGTTGGGCGAGGGCTTCGGCTGATTGCGGGGGATGGTCGAGGTAGCGGCGGCCGATGAATGGAAACCGGCGCAGGTTGGGAATGACTATAGCGCGCAGGTCGGCGAGCAGTTTATCCAAGGCAAAGCCGGCATCGGCTTCGATCAGAAAGGCCTCGATTGCGTCGAGGCGTTGAAGAAAGCTCGCGGTCAGTTCGACCTGGTACGGGCGCTCAGCCAAGCGGCTTTTTGGGCAGGCGGGCCTTGGCTGCTACGCGACGCTGTTGACGCTGCGCGAGCGCGGCATCGGCGTCCACGCTGCGGCCCGCGGCGATGTCTTCCAAACCGCGTCGCGCGTCGTCGATCAGCAGCAGATGGATGTGCTCGCGTTCCAGGCGGTGGTAGTAGTCCAGCCGGTCGGCGTCGATGAGGGCGACATAGCTCTCGCCATTCTTGGTGATGATCTTCTCGGCCCCGGCCTTGGCCTGGTCAGCCAATTCGGAGAGATTGGCGCGGGCCTGAGTGAAGGGGACCACGTCACTGGCAGAAAATCCCATGTCCGGCTCCTTGTTTGAGACGAAGTAGTGTCTGTGCAGAATACTGCACAGACAGCGTAGGGTGCAATAACCGAAGGGCATTGCACCGTTCAACGCACGAGGCGGTGCAATGCCCTTCGGTTATTGCACCCTACGGATCGTTCCCGATGCGCGCAGCGTGTTGGTTGCTCGCGTCATACCGTGAATTCGGCATAGTCATTGTCGACCGGCAATCCCTGCACGGCCCAGAACCGCCCGCTGGCGGGCTGCATGATCGCCGCGCCGCAGGTTTCCATGTCGAGCGGCGGGGTGGCGCGCACACAGATGACGGGGTCGCGGGTGACGGCTGTCAAGTCGTCGGCGCTGATTGCGCCGCGTGTCAGCAATTTTTCGCCTTGCGCCAGGCGCGCTTCGCTGGAGGCTTGTGATTCCGGCGCGCGGGGGCGACAGCGGGCGAGGGTTTCAGGGGCGAGGCAGTGGTTGGTGTGCACCAGCGTTGTCGCGCCGCTGCGCGTGACATGGCAGTGGCCGGGCATGGCTTCGATGTTGATACCGGTGCCGTGTTTGTCGAAGAGCGCGAAATCGTGCGCGCCCATGAGTTTGGCGTCGGTAATGCACGTGAGCGCGGCGTCGATGTCGGTCTGTTGCAGCGCCTTGCGCACCACGAAGGGCCAGCTCACGCCAATTTGCCCTTCGGCGCTGAGCAGGTTGGTGATGCCGATGGCGATGCCGGCCTCGTTCATGCCGATCATGCCGACGCAGCCGGTGAGGCTGAAGGCCATGAAGGCGGGCGCGTTGGCCGGCCGACCGTGGAGCAGCACAACGTAGGGCGCGGAGCTGGCGTGCATGTCCCAGGTCTGGCCGAAGAAGCCTTTGCCATCGGCGTTGAGCGCGTCGGGGATGATGAAGGCGGTGCAGTCGTCTTCGACCTGTACGGTGGCGCCGGTGCTGCCGCCGCGCGCGTAAACCAAGTCGATGAAGTCGGTGAAGCCGTTGGTGATGATGAGTTCGGCCACGCTTAGTCCGGTGGTTTCGGCGATGGCGGCGACCTCTTCCATGAGACCTGGCGCGTATGCGGTGTGCTCGACGATGCAGGCCTCGGCGAGCGCGAGAACGGCGTCGCGATGCATGGCGTGGCCGGTCCACGCCGCGCCGCCGGCGAGTGCGACGCGCTCGGCGGTGTAGCGGCGGATTTCATCGCCGAATGCGTCGCCGTGGGCGCGTCCCATCTCGCGCGGCGACCCGGCCAATTCGAGCACGCGTGGGGCACTCACGGGCGACCTGCGCGTTTGGCCGCGAGTGCGGCGGAAATCGCTGCGGCGACCACCGCCATGCCTTCGTCGATCTGTTCGTCGGTGATGTTCAGCGCCGGCAGGAAGCGCAAGCAGTTGTTGTACAGGCCGGCGCGCAGTGTGATCACGCCGCGCTTGAGCGTCTCCGCGGTGATGGCGTTGGTGAGATCGGGGTCGGGGACTTTGCCGGACCGGTCCGCCACCAGTTCGATCGCCAGCATGGGGCCGAGACCGCGCACGTCGCCGATGGCCTCGGGGAACGCGGATTGCAGGCGCTCAAGATGGGCGCGCAGTCGCCGCCCGACCTGTTCTGCACGCGCCAGGAAATCCGGCGACGCGAGCGTGTCGAGCGATGCCAGCGCGGCCGCGCAGGCCACCGGGTTCCCACTGTAGGTGCCACCAAGGCCACCGGGGTCGGGCGCGTCCATGATCTCAGCGCGGCCGGTGAGCGCGGCCAGCGGCATGCCGCTGGCGATGGATTTGCCACTGACGACGAGATCGGGCACCAGATCGAAATGCTCGACTGCGAACAGCCGCCCGGTGCGGCCCATGCCGGCCTGCACCTCATCCGCCACATAGAGCATGCCGTGCTCGCTGCAGCGTGCGCGCAGGTGGGCGGCGAAACGCGGCGGCATGGGCACGAAACCGCCCTCGCCCTGCACCGTTTCGACCACCACCGCGGCCACCGCCGACGGTGACACTTGGGCGATCAGCGCGTGATCGAACTGAGTGATGCAGTGGTCGAGATAGGCCGCTTCGCTCATGCCCGCAGGCCGGCGATACAGATTCGGGAAGGGTAGCCGGTAGATTTCCGACGGGAACGGGCCGAACGCGGTCTTGAAGGGCGTGTACTTGCTGGTCATCGCCAGGGTGAGATTGCTACGGCCGTGGTAGGCCCCTTCGAAAACGATCAGCGCCTGCCGGCCGGTGTGCACGCGGGCAATCTTGACCGCGCCCTCGACCGCTTCAGCGCCGCTGTTGAAGAGCACGGATTTTTTGCCAAAATCGCCCGGCGCGAGCGCATTGAGGCGTTCGCAGACTTCAATATAGGGCGCATAGGTGGCGACGATCGAACACATGTGGATGAGCTGTCCAGCTTGCGCGCGGATCGCTGCGACCACGGCATCCGGCGCGTGACCCAGCGCCAGCGTGCCGATGCCACCGGCGAAGTCAAGCAGCCGGTTGCCGTCCACATCGGTCACCGTGGCGCCTTCTCCCGAAGCCACCGCGATGGAGGTCAGGCGGCCGGCGCCGCGGGTCACGGATGCGTCGCGCCGCGCCACCAAGGCGACGCTGTTGGGGCCGGGAATTTCTGTGACGAGTTTGATCGAAGACATGCGTTCACTCAGGGTGCGGGATTCGAGATGCAGCGCCGTGCCGGCGCCTGTGCTTGAGTAAGCATCGACAGCAGTAGTGCCGTCAAGTGCCGCGGCAATCGACTAAAGCGATTACCGATGTTGTGGCGCGGCAGCGTGCGTTGATGCGACAGGGTTCAAGCGCCGTTCCCTCACCCCCGGCCGCTCTCCCGGCGGGAGAGGGGAGGACGATGCTGTGCCCGTGGCCGCGTAGCGCCGCCGTCGGTCGAGCCGCGAAATGCAGGGGTAGATGAGCTGCTCGTCCTCGCGCTCGCGTTCCGACACGATCGGGTCGCGGTGTTCGGGTTTTCCACTCAGCACTTTGACGGCGCAGCTTCTGCATTGGCCGGTGCGGCAGCCGATGGGCGCATCGATTCCGGCGGCGTGCGCATCGGCGATCTGCCTGACTCGGCGCTGCGGGCGCTGCGGGCGGTGCGAGTGGACTTGGTGCGTCGGGTGCTTTGCGCATCGCCGCACTACCTGTAGCGCTACGGTCGTCCCGCCACGTCGGCCGGCAACGAACTGGGAGCGATCGCGAACGCAAGCCAGTTTATCCGTTACGCGCGCGACCCAGCGCCTTCGAATCGGCTTGCGAAGCTCACGACGTGAGGCAATATTCTCGGAACAGCCACGCCGGCGAACCGACTTACAGCGCGGGCATCCCCTCGCCGGCGAAGGAATCTACCCGAGCCCGGATGGCCTCGAACTGTGCCAGCGCGGCCGTCCCGCGCAGCCCGCTGAGCGAGGTCAACTCGTCGCTTTCACGGTCGGCAAAGTGATAGCCGAGTTCCCAGTCCGGAAACCGGCGCGGGTCGCCCAAGCAGCCGAACACCAGGACATCCATGTCGCAATGCCGCCTGTCACTGGCAAGACGCGCAAACAAGGCGGAGATGGGTTCACGCGGACCCTCAACCAGTTGAACGAAGGCGGATCCATCGAATACGAGCAATCCGGTGATGTCATCCTGCAGGTTACGCCGCCGGCCCGCGCGAGCGATATCGGCGACATCCGAGATGAGCGCACACGGCGCGAGCATGCTCGTGTACAGCAGCGTGACGAGATTGGACGATGGAGAAATCATTCGAAGCGCAGCAACAGGCTGTACTTGCGTCGGGGCACGGAGGTGCTCAGAGTCCGTCGCAAGAAGCCGGTGCCACTAGCCTTTGGCGGGATCAATGAGCAAATAATGACCAAGATCAAGGCGCAATGCAAGACGATCGAGCAGAGAGGGTCGAGGCCAGATGGATAAATCCCGCGCCACTCCGAGTTCACGCATCCTGGCACACCGCTTTTTGAGACCGCTTTGCGCCGATCCCGGTTACCCGCCATAACCTACGGCCGCGCAGCGCGCGAGGCGGCGAGGCGGCGAGGCGGCGAGGCGGCGCACCGATGATGCGCCTCGCTTGCCCCTCTTTACCTTACGGTGTGGGCAACGCAGCGCCGGCGAGCGTGTCTACCCGCGCACGGATTGCCTCGAACCGTTCAAGCGCCGCGGCGCCGCGCAAACCTCTGGTGGAGCTCAACTCGTCACCGTCACCGTCGGCGAAGTGATAACCGAGCTCCCAGTCCGGAAAGCGGCGCGCGTCGTCCACATAGTCGAATACCAGAACGTCCATATCGAAATGGCGCCGGTCGTCGGTCAGGCGCGCGCGCAAGGCGGCGACAGAATCATGGGGCCCCTCGACCAGTTGGACGAAGCCGGCACCATCAAAAACGAGCAGGCCGGTAATTCCGTCCTGATTGTTACGTCGACGGCTCGTCCTCGCGATATCGGCAACATCCGAGATGAACGCGCGCGGCGCGAACGTGCTCGCATACAGCAGCGTGAAAAGGTCGGACGACGGTGCATTCATTTGGGGGATCAGCAACGATGACCTGTTGCGCCGGAGTGGGGGCTGTTCGGGTTCCGTTGCAACACGCCCGTGCCGATGGCCTGTGTCGGGGGCTACATATCCATCTTGGCAACGATTCGCGCATGGCGCAAGGCAATCATGTAGGCCGCGCCGGTTTCCGGCAGCCGGGCCGACCACGTCCTGAGCCTGAACTGAGGTCACTGCAGCGACGACGGAGGGATCGCGTTCCACAGAAACCGGCGCGGATTCTGCGTGTCACGCCGCTGCCACGACGAGCCGCCGTTGTTGTCGGTCTGCGGTTTCAGGACGATTCGGATTCCAACCGCTGCGCCACCGCATTCGGCGAGCCCGTGTTGCGTGCGATCAGGCTGTACGCGACCGGCACGATGAGCAGCGTGAAAAACGTCGCCGCGAAAACGCCGAACAGCACCACGACGCCGATCACGATACGCGTTTCGGCGCCCGCACCGCTGGCGAGCACGAGTGGAATAGCGCCGGCGATGGTCGTCAGACCGGTCATGACGATGGGGCGGAAGCGGATTTCCGAGGCTTCGACGATGGCGCGCGAGAACTGACGCCCTTCGTCACGCAACTGGTTGGCGAATTCGACGATGAGGATGCCGTTCTTGGCCGCCAGGCCGATCAGCATGATGAGGCCGATCTGCGAATAGATGTTGAGTGTGCCGCCGGTGAGGTACAGCCCGAGCAGGCCGCCGCCGGTCGCCAGCGGCACCGTCAGCATGATGACGAGCGGGTGAATCCAGCTCTCGAACTGGGCCGCGAGAATCAGAAACACGACGACCAGGCCGAGCACGAACACGAAGATGATCGAGCTGCCAGATTTGATGAAATCACGGCTCTGGCCCTTGTAGTCGATCACCACCTCGTCGGGCAGATTGTCGCGTGCGAGTCCTTCGAGGTACTCCAGAGCGTCGCCGAGCGCGTAGCCGTCGCGCAGATTGGCTTCGAGCGTGATGGCGCGCACGCGGTTGTATCGCGACAGCGTTTCGGCCGCGCCGTACTCTGAAATCGTCACCAGGTTGGCGAGCGGAATCAACTGGCCCGAGCGATCGGAACGCACGTAAATGCCGTTCAGATCACTGAACGAGCGTTGCTGAGCGCGCTCGCCCTCGACGATGACGTCGTACTCTTCGCCGCGATCGAGAAAGGTGGTTACGTTGCGTCCGCCCATGAGCGTCTGCAAGGTGCGGCCGATCTCCTCGACGGTCACGCCCAGATCGGCGGCGCGCGCGTAGTCCACGTTGAAGTCGATCTGCGGGCGGGTTTCCTTGTAATCGCTGTCGAGGCCATCAAGGCCCGGGTTGTCGGCCTCGACTTTTTCGAGAATGATGTCGCGCCAGGCGGCGAGTTGCTCGTAGGTCGGCCCGCCGAGCACCAGTTGTACGGGTTTTCCGGTGCCGCCGCCGAGCCCCTGCCGCATTACCGGGAAGGCGCGAACACCGGGCAGCGACGACAGGTTTTCGCGAATCTCGTTCATGATCTCGGTGGCCGGCCGGCGCTTGCCCCAGTCATCGAGGTTGACGATGACGAAACCGCCATTGAAGTTCTCGATCTTGCCGAAGCCGCGCGGCGCGCGCACCAGCAGGCGGGTGAATTCGCCGCTTTCCAGATAGGGTTGCAGGCGTTTCTCGATTTCCACCATGTACTCTTCGATGTACTTATAGCTTGCGCCTTCCGGCCCGCTGACAATCACGAAGAACGCGCCGCGGTCCTCACGCGGGGTGAATTCCTGGGCAACATTGGGGTACAGCCAGGCGGCGCCGCCAAGCAGGCCGAAGAAGACCACGGTGACAAGCACCGGGTGGCGCAGATTGCGCACCAGCAACGCCATGTAGCCGCGGCGCAGAAAGCGGAACGCGGTGTCGAAGCGATGGATGACCGGGTTGCTGTTGTCGCCCGAATCCGGCTTCAACAGCTTGGACGCCATGACGGGCGTCAGGGTGAGCGCCACCAGCGAGGAGAAGCCGACGGCCGCGGCGATGGTGAGCGCGAATTCAGTGAACAAGCGGCCGATGTCGCCTTCAAGAAAGGTGATCGGCACGAACACCGCAATCAGCACTAGCGTGGTGGCGACCACCGCGAAGCCCACCTGTCGGGTGCCACGGTAGGCAGCCACGAGCGGCGTTTCGCCCTTTTCCTGAATGCGCCGCACCACGTTTTCGAGCACCACGATGGCATCGTCGACGACGAGACCAATCGCCAGCACCAGCGCCAGCAAAGTAAGCAGGTTGATCGAAAAGCCGAGCGCGTAGATCACCGAAAAGGTCGCAGTCAGCGAAATCGGCACCGTCACGGCGGGAATCAGCATCGCGCGCACGCTGCCGAGGAACAGGTAGATCACCAACACCACGCAGGCGATGGCGATGAACAAGGTCTTGTACACCTCGGCAATCGACGCTTCAATGAACACCGCGGCGTCGTAACTTTGCGAAATGCCCATGCCTTCGGGCAGGCTCTTGCCGAGCCGCTCGGTGAGCTCCTTGACGGCGTTCGACACGTCGACCGTGTTGGCCGTCGATTGCTTGATCATACCGACGCCAACCATCGGCTCGCCGTTGCCGCGAAACATGAAGCGGTCTTCAACCACGCCGCGCTCGATTCGCGCGACGTCGCCCAGGCGCACCAGATAGCCGCCCTCGCCGCGCGCCAACACGAGTTTGGCGAAATCGCCAGGCACCTTGAAATTGCGCTCGACACGCGCCTTGAAGATACGCTGATCCGATTGCAGCGAGCCGGCGGGCAACTCAATGTTCTCGGCACGCAGCGCACGCTCGACGTCGCCCACGCTCAAGCCCCGCGCGGCCAGCGCCTTGCGGTCGAGCCACACCCGCATGGCGTAACTCTGGCCGCCGCCGACACGCACCCGCGCCACCCCGTCGAGCGCCGAATACTGATCGGCCAGATAACGCTCGGCATAGTCGGTCAGCTCCGGCACGCTCATACGATCACTCGACAGGTTCTGCCAGATGATGACGTCGTCGTTGCTGTCGACCTTTTCCACTTCGGGCGGATCGGCCTCCTCGGGCAGGTTGTCCTGCACCCCGGCCACCCGGTCGCGCACGTCGTTGGCCGCCTCGTTGACGTCCCGATTGATCGAGAACTCGATGGTGACGCGCGAGGCGCCGTCGCGCGACGACGACTGGATGAACTCGATGCCTTCGATGCCCGAGATGCGCTCCTCGATGATCTCGGTCACACGCGTCTCGACCACGTTCGCAGGCGCGCCGGGATAGTCCACCGACACCGTGACGATCGGCGGGTCGATGTCGGGGTACTCTCGCAGCGACAGGCGATCAAACGACACCAGCCCGAAGGCGATCAGCAGCAGCGAAATGACGCTTGCGAATACCGGGCGCTTGACCGAGATGTCGGAGAGGATCATTCGCCGCCCTGACCTGCGCCCATCTGCTTGAGCAAAACATCGAGCGGTTCGTCGC
Organism: uncultured Rhodocyclaceae bacterium; assembly: GCA_965364825.1. Taxonomy (GTDB): domain Bacteria; phylum Pseudomonadota; class Gammaproteobacteria; order Burkholderiales; family Rhodocyclaceae; genus Nitrogeniibacter. The sequence continues at coordinate 9,449 of CBDTZF010000081.1, forward strand.
CCTTTTCGACCGCGATGATCGTCAGCGGCGCGCCCG
>CBDTZF010000082.1:0-9436 GCA_965364825.1 uncultured Rhodocyclaceae bacterium
CGCGAGCAGCAGGTGTCCGGAGCGAATGCGCGGGAAGCGCGCGTCGAGCGAGGCGATCAACCAGGCTTGCTCGAACAGCGTCGGCAGATGCGGCGAGAACACCGGCGTGCGGCTGTTGCCGGTCTTAAAGCGGGCGATCTCGTCGTTCAGGTCGCGTTCGAGCGCACTCGGGCTGATGCCGCTGCGTTTGACGATGGTGACGAAATCGCTGTCCGGCTGCTCCATCAGAGCCAGGAACAAGTGTTCGAGGTCGACTTCGTAATTGCCGCGCGCCATGCACAGGCTGGCGGCGCGCTCGGCGGCGGTGCGGCAGGCCAAGTCGAGTTTGCTGATCAGGGTTTTAAGTGATGTGCTCATTGAGTATTGGCGTTTTTAGTGAATGGGGTGTAGCTCGAAAGCCGTGTCGCTGCGGTTGCTCGTGGCCGGTCGAGTCATCAGGAAGCTGTCGAAGCCGAGGCGTGCGCTATCGGTTTCGGACAGCGCCACCGGCTTGACATCGGCGGCGCGCAATATCGGGCGAATCTCGTACTCGAACTGCGCTCCGGTGGCCAGCGTGAGCAACTTCTCGAGCGCGGCGGCAAACTCGCCGCCGGGCAGGAAGGCGGCATAGCCACGGCGACCGAGCGGACCGACGTGGATGCGCACGCGTAAGTTGCGTTGCCACACACGCTCGCCGGCGAGCGCGGTTTTACCCAGCACGGCGTTGGTGGCGCCCAGGCAAGAGCGTTGCGATGCGGGCAAGCGGTACCAGCGCCCGACGAACTGCTCGATACGCACCGGCACGCGAAAGTAGCGTTTGAGCATATCCTGCAGGGCTGTTGCCGAGAGCGGACGCTGACGCAACAAGCCGGCAAAATGCGCGATCGACTCATCGTCGATGCTGCCGGGCGCTTCATGCAGGCGATCGCGCAAGGCGCCGAAGCCAAGCCCCGACAGAGCCAGCACCAGCGGCAGAAAGCGGTTTTTGCGGTCCGATTCGTACTGCACCGCGAGGCGGTATTTCTTCCAGGCCTGATAGAACTGCCCCACCGCGCGATTGGAGAACAGATCGAAGAACGCACGCGCGGCGCGGTCGCGGTGATAGCGCTCGCGATCCGCCACCTGCTCGGTGTAATGCGTCGGCAGCGTGCCGTGCGTGCCGAGCATGCCGATAAAAGCCGGTGTGATGTGTACGTAGGCGAGTGTTCTTGCGGTATCTTTTTTGTCTGAATCGCCGGCAGCGTCCCCCTCGTCGGCCGGCGCGAACTGCGGCTCCAGCGATTCGATCTGACTCGGGGAGAATCCCAGCGTGAGCGGATTGCGAAAGCGGATGCGATCGGACACCTGGTTTTCGTGCCGACCGCGACTTTGGCCATCCTGCGCAAAATGGCGCTCGAGCACCCGCACCGCCTGAAAGAATTCAAAGCGTTGCGGGTGCTCGAGGAGCTGGTCGATCAGGCCAGGATCGAATCGCCGGTGCGCGGGGCACATCGGATCAACTCCTCACCCGTGCGGTTCGACACCAGCACCAGGCGGATGAAACTGTTCAGGTGAACGTACAGACCGAGGAAGCGGTCGATGACGCGCGCGAACGCATCCAGTCCGGTGCCCACAAAACTGTCTTCATCGACTGTCAGGCGCACTTCGACGCCACGCACAAAACAGGCAAACGGGCTGCCCGCCATCCATTCAGTGCAATCGCGCGTGTCGATGTCGATGATGCCGTTGATCTGACGGCGCGACACGGCCGTGCGCGGCAGGTCGTAGAGCGCGAGCATTTCCTTGAACGCCGACAAGCCACTTTGCGTGAGTGACAGGTGGTTGAGCGACAAATGCGAAATGAGGCGCCATTGCCCGTCACGGCGGTGATCGAAGCGGCGCGGCGCGCTCGGCTTGCGCAGCAGCCGGATGGCGCGCGCCACCGAACCGCCCTCTATGGACAGATCGCCACCGCTCTGACCGACGGAAAGCAGCGTTGGCAGGTCCCGATTGGTGCATGTGAGTTGCACGCTGAGAACGTCGGATTTGGGCTCAACGGCGTCGAACTCGGCATCGACAATCGACAGCTCCAGCTCGTAGCCCGGACTGCGCTCGGCCACCAGCGCATTGCGCTCGGCGTACCAGTAGTTGCCCTCGCGCTCGGGCGCATCACCGTGATAGAGCGAGAAAAACGGCCGGAACTCGGTGTGACTCTCGCCCTGCGGCGTCTGCCGTACGCGTCGCACCGCATCAATCGAGTACACCTCGTACGCAAACGCCCGGCGCCCATCGGCGACGACCGGATAGGTTGCGCTGCGATGGGTGACGCGAATGGGGTCGCCGCGTTGCGAGAACAGATTGACGACGGGTACGCAACCGAGGCGCAGGTTTTCCCTGTCGAGTGTTTGCAGCAAGCGCGAAATATCGCTTTCGGCGAGCAGATCGGAAAAAGCCAGATGAACGACAAGCTTGCCGCCCTGGCGCGCCGCGGCCGGCAGCCGGTCGATGCGCAAATCGAAAAAGTTGTACTTTTCCGGAAAGGCGAAATATTCGGTCAGGTGCCGGTAGGCATCATGCGCATTGTGCGGCATGTCGATCAGCGCCTCGTCGGGCGAGAGTCCGACCGGCAGAACCACCTCGCCATCGCATGGCAGCCAGCGTCCATTCGGCGCTTCGGCGAAAACACGCACCAGACGCATGAAGAGGCTGTCACGCAACGCCGCGGCGATCGACGGTTCGGCGTCAATATAGAAGCGCAGCGCTTTTGCGTTGGTCTTCGCCCAGCCGCCCTCTTTGGCCGGAACATCGAGTTGCATCGACAGCATGGCGGTGCAATTTGCCGGCAAGCGTGCGCCACCGACGGATCGCGCAACGGGATCGAAACTCACATGCGAGACGCGCGCCGGCAAGAGCTGCACCTCCCAGGCCGTGCGGAAGCGGCACGGTGCGCCCTTGACCGGGCGCGAATTGAGTACCGAGCCGCGCGGCACGGTGACCGCCGATGACACTTGCAGCTCCGCGCCTTCGGTATCGAAATGCGCGATCGAACACGACGGAAACGGGCGCAAATAGTGCGGATAGAGCACATTGAGCAGCGCTTCGGTGAACTGCGGATAGCTGTCTTCGAGCTTCTTCGATACGCGCGCGCTGAGCAGCGCGAACGACTCGATCATGCGCTCGACGTGTGGGTCGTCGCAGCCCTCACCGTTGAGCAGCAGTTGCGCGGCAATCTTGGGATAGCGCTCGGCGAACTCACGCGAATGCCGGCGCAGAAATCCCAGTTCCCGTTCGTAGTAAGGCAGCAGGTCTTCCATCAGGCGGCGCTCCCACCGGATCGGTGCTTGACCACCGAGTATTGCAAGGTTGTCGGTTGCAACATTGCGTCGAAACTCACTGGCTCCTGCGCCGGGCGCACCACGAGCAGCGCCTTGATCGAAAAGTACAGCGCATTGACGGCTCGCCGATTGAGTTCCAGCGTAACGTTAACATCACGCAACCGTGGCTCGTGCCGCGCGATGGCACGTTTGATCGACTCACAGATTCGCGCGCGATCGTGCACGCTGGCCAGACTCAAGCCTGCGAAGTCGGAAAGGCCGAAGGTGGCGATTGATTTCATCGACTCAGGAAAGAGCGCATCGAGCGACTCGTCCATGGTCGTGCGCGCATTGAGCAAGGCCTCGAGATCCCGCGCGACGGTGTCTTTCAGTTCGTCGAGCGACAGTCGACGTCGCACCGGCGACGAAGGCGCGTCGTCAAACAGCTTGTCGAGCAGGGAGGGTTCGAAACCTTTCACGAAGGCGTTCCACACAAAAAAAAGGACGGCGGACACAGCGCGCCGCCGCCCCTTACAACAGCCGAACCAATCAGGTCAGATTGGGCGTGTTCTTGGCGAGGTTCCAGGCACCCTGGATATTCACCTTGCCCGACTTGTTGCCGTCAATGTTCAGCTCGTCGTAGGTCCACTTGATGGCGGAGTACTTGAGCGAGAAATTTTCACTTGGGATGCCTTCGTCAGTGACCGAAGGAGATACCGAAGCGATGATCACGTTCTTGAGCTCCACCTTCAGATACTGATGACGGTTTTGCGAGCTGCTGGGGTTGCCGGCAGTGTTTTTTCCACCAAAAGCGCGGTAGAAATAGATGATCACATCATTGACCACGACACCGGACGAGCACGCCTGATACAGCTTGGGGCTGGAGCCGTCGATATCTTTGGTAAAGATCATTTCGCCGTGTTCGCAACGCTCGGCGGTGTGGCCACCGGCTCCGGAAGCGGTCGCCGATTTCGGCTGGCGCATGGAATGGCTCCAGGTAGACACTTCAACGGTGTCCTTGTGCTTCTGGTCACGGGAGTCACCCTTGATGTCACTTCCCTTGAATTCGACGTAGATATCCTTCATGTTGCACTAGCTCCTTGGCTATTGGTTTTGGGTCAAGCTTTGCTGGATTGGGGCAATTCGGCGACGAGACGCAACGACACCGACAACTCATCCAGCTGAAAATGCGGCCGAATGAATGAGACGGCGCGATAAACGCCGGGACGCCCCGGTACTTCACTTACTTCGATTGACGCTTCGCGCAGCGGGAACTGCGCCTTTGTCTCTTGAGAGGCCGAGTCGTCGGCTGTCACGTACTGATCCACCCAGCGTTGCAGGTAGGCTTCGACGTTGGAGGCGGCGGCAAAGCTGCCGATCTTGTCGCGCATCATCGCCTTCATGTAATGCGCGATGCGGCACACCGCAAAGATGTATTGAAGCTGGGCCGACAGGGATGCATTGGCGTTGGCCGCATCGGTATCGTACTTCTTGGGTTTTTGTGCCGACTGCGCACCGAAAAAAGCCGCGTAGTCGCTGTTTTTGCAGTGCACCAACGGCATGAATCCAAGATCGCTGAGTTCTTTCTCGCGTCTGTCGGTAATGGCAACTTCCGTCGGACACTTGAGCGCGATTTCACCGTCATCAGTGCGGAACGTATGCGTCGGCAGATCTTCAACCAATCCGCCACCTTCGACACCACGCACGGCGGCACACCAACCGTAATTCTCGAAAGCGGAAGTCAAACGTGCGGCAAACGCGAACGCGGCGTTGCACCACAGGTATTTGCTGTGATCCGTGCCATCGACGTCTTCGACGAAATTGAAGCCTTCCGTCGTGATGCCATCGATCGGGTTGTACGGCAGGCGGCCCAGGAAACGCGGCAACGTGAGGCCGACATAGCGCGAATCTTCGCCTTCACGGAACGATTTCCACTTGGCGTATTCGACGGTATCGAAAACCTTGGCCAGATCGCGCGGCTTGCCCAGTTCCGTATGTGACTCAAGTCCGAACAACTCCGGGGAGGCCGCGGAAATGAACGGTGCATGTGCGGCAGCGGCGACATGGGACATCTGCTCGACAAAGTACATGTCTTCCGGCTGGCGCGAAAAGTCGTACTGCCCGATGATCGTGCCGAATGGCGCGCCGCCGAATGTACCGAACTCTTCTTCGTACACCTTCTTGAAAAGCGCACTCTGGTCGAAGTCGATCGCACTCTTGAAGTCTTTGATCAGCTCTCGCTTGCTCGCGTTCATGAGCTTGATTTTGAGTTGCGTGCCGGTCGACGTTTGCTGACACAGGTAACGCAGGCCGGTCCACGCGCCTTCAAGCGCCTGGAACTCAGGTGCATGCATGATCTCGCTGAGTTGCGACGAGATAAGCCGATCGAGATCAGCGATCCGTGCGTCGAGCGATGCCGCCAGATTGTCGGATAGGACAACCTCGCCTTCGAGCACCTGATTTGCGAGTTCGCTGATGATGTCCCGCGCACGCACGCGCTCGGAATCCGAGCGTGCCACCCGGCTTTCTTCGATAATCTGATCAAGCAAACCGCCCTGCGTTGCATCGGCAGCCGCTACGGTCTGTTGTGTTTGCGTGGCGCTCATTTGCCATCCTCCGGCTGATCAGCTTTTTGTTCGCCGAGCGTTTGCAGTTTTTCGGTGTGCTGCAGGACATCGTTGAGAAGATCTTCGAGCTTCTCGTTGCCGGCCAGCTTGTTGCGCAGATCAGACAGCTTGCTGCGGGCATCCATCAACTTGCGCAGCGGTTCAACCTGCTGCACGACGGACTCGGGACGAAAGTCTTCGAAACTCTTGAACGTCAGATCGACGCCAATTTCGCCGCCCGCATCGGACAACTGATTTTTCGCACGGAAGGCAGCGCGCGGCGCCATGCCTTCCATCACGTCATCAAAATTGTCGAGATCGACATTCACGAACTTTCGATCGCGCAACTTGCCCTGCGCTTCGGTACTTTGACCGGCGAAATCGCCGAGCACCCCGGCAACAAAAGGCAGCTCCTTCTGCTCAACGGCATCGCCGATCTCTACGTCATAAGTCAGCTGCACGCGCGGCGGGCGCACTTTTTGCAGACGCTTTTGAATACTTTGCTTTTTTGACACACTCATTCTCCAAGTCTGGTGGGGCCGTGGCCGCCGGCTACTTCAACACACTGAACGGATCGCCGGTCATGGACGGTGCAGCGACCGGCTCAGTCGGAACCACGGGTGCTTCCACCCGCTTTTCTGCGCGCTTGGCGCGGCGCGCGCGGGCGCGACGCGTCTTCGCCTCTTCTTGCTCCTTGAGGCGTGCCACCTCCGCCTCATCGATCGGCGGAACCAGCACTTCTTCACCCAGCGTTTCGCGCAGCACTTTCGCCAAACCAATGGCGTCGGCGCGCGCGGAACCCTTTAATTTCGTATCAAAGCGCAATTGCGAAAGCGACTCGGTCGCCACACGCAGCCCGCTGACCGCGCGAACGCTCTTGGCCATCCTGTCGGTCGGATCGCGCTGCAGCACTTCGTCAGCGGCAACGATCGCCTTACCGTAATTCTCCGCGTCGAAGTAAAGACGGGCGAGGCGGCTCCATGGTTCGCTGCGCGCCGGATTCAAATGCGTCACGAGATTGAGCACCCCGATCGCCTCGTCGCGCTTTTGCTCACCGAGCAAGACGTCGACTTTCTGTTCAGACAAGACGATCCGTTCTTCAAGCTCACCTTGGGTGAGCGGCTTGGGCGCTGAGGCACATCCACCGAGAAGCAACACCAGTAGACCAGACAACATCAATTGAGCAGATTTCATTTGCATTTTCGACCTGCGGCACGCATCACGGATACATGCCATATAGATTGCTATTTGTGAGCGGCGATAGTACATTGGAATTCTTCTCCGATCAACATATTTGCGTACGCGAATCGCATTTTTTGATGTCTTATTGCACAATCGCAGACATCTTGAGGCAGCGCAGGCAATTTCCGAAGTGGTTTCCGTGGACAACAAGCTTTCAGTTACTGTCGTTTTAGCTGCATCCCTTGCACTGTCCGGCTGCATGACCGCCGCCGCCGTGCAGGTTGTCGGCACTGCCGTCAATTTCGCACTGGAATCGAGCGGTCTTAAAGACGGCGACGAAGACGACGCGGATGAGCCGCGAGCGTTTCCCATTCGACTCAATGCCGGCAAGATTGTTAATGCGACGGAGGACGGCGAATCGCTTGCACTGCTGGTACGTGTCTATCAGCTTCGCAATGACGCCGCGTTTGCCCAACTTGCCTATTCTCAAGCCGGCGAGGCGGACGAGGAAAAACGCGTGCTGGGGGAGGACCTCGTCGCCGTGCGCGAACTGATGCTGCTGCCGGGGAAGTCGGTTACGCTCGACGAAAGACTTCCCTCCGACGCAAAAGTCGTCGGTGTGGTTGCGCTGTTCCGCTCACCGGTGAATGAACGGTGGAAGATGGCTTTCAATACCGACGCGTCGGCCGCCGAGGGGATATCGCTTGGCTTTCACGCCTGCTCGATGACGGTCGGTACTGGCGTACTGACCAATCCCATTGCGGCCGACGCCGCGCACAGCCTTTCCGGCGTTCGCTGCAACCCTTAACCCGAGAATCCATTTTGACGAAACACGCGAAAGTCCTATGGGGCGAAGGACTATTCCTTCGCCCGCAACACTTCCAGCAGCAAGACGCCCACCTGGCCTCGCTTGCTAGCAACGCGCTGCTCACCGCGCAACCCTTCGGTTGGGGCGTGCGCGCGCTTGATGTCGATCTTGATGCGCTCGGCACGGGTTCGCTTCGCATCAACCAGATTGATGTAATCCTGCCGGATGGTGAGCCGTTCAATGCGCCGGGCGTGGACGCGCTTCCGCCGCCCATTGCGCTCGATTCGCTGGACGCCAACAGCGACACCTTCGATGTCTGCCTCGCCATTCAGCATGAGCGCAGTCACGGCGGCAACTGCAGCATGCCGGAGACGCCAGATGCAAATGCCCGATTCCGAATTGAATCGAGAGCGGTACCCGATCTGTATACCGATGCCGCCGAAGCCGACATTCCGTTCCTGGTCAAATCCGCGAGCCTGAAAACCGCCGATGAGCCACTCGACCAATTTTTGACCCTGCCGTTGTTGCGCCTGCGCAAGACGCCATCCAATGGGTTTGAGCGCGATATGTCGTTTTTGCCGCCGTCGCTCACCTTGCGCAGCGCGCCGCTTCTGCAACTGCAGTTACGCCGGCTCATCGACGCGCTGCAAGCGAAGGTCAACGCGCTATATGGCTTCCACCGCGAGCCGTCGAAGCACGTCATCGAATTTCGATCGGGCGACATTGCCTCGTTCTGGTTGTTGCATACGGTCAGCAGCGCGTGTGCTGCGCTAACCCATCTGCACCAGAATCTCGCACTCCACCCGGAGCGCCTATACCAGGAAATGCTGCGGCTGGCGGGTGGGTTGATGACGTTTTCGAAGTTGTTTTCGCTTGCCGACCTGCCCGCCTACGAGCACACGAAGCCGGGACCGGCGTTCCGCAAGCTCGACCAGATATTGCGTGAATTGCTCGAAACGGTCATTTCGACGCGGCATTTCTCGATCGCACTGAGCGAACTCAAATCGGCGTTCCATGTCGGCCGTCTCGATTCGGACAAGATCAGCGAGGACACCGCATTTTATCTGGTGGTCAGCGCGGCGGCGGCGCAGTCGGAAATCATCGAAACCGTGCCGCTGCGCATGAAGGTGGGCGCGCCGGACGATGTCGACAAGCTCGTGCTGTCGGCCATGAGCGGCGTCAAGCTCGTGCACGCAGCGCAAGTCCCGGCCGCGATCCCCGTGCGTCCAGGCGCCTGCTACTTTGCGCTTGAGCCGAGGGGTCCGCTGTACGAACGCATGCTCAAGTCCCAATCGATCACCATTTATGCACCCGAGAGCTATCAGGATCTGAAGCTCGAACTGATTGCCCTGACCTCATGAACGCTACCGCTCCGTCACTGTTCAACACTGCCTCCTCAGGCGCCGCCGTGCCCGAGACAAGCCGCCCCACGAACAATCTTGTCGATCTGCTGTATGACGGCATCTACATGATCTTTCTGCTCAAGAACAGCAAGGCGCCGACAGATGCCGGATCGTTCACCGCACAGGTACAGCAGTTTCTGACCGAATTCGAGCGCAACGCCAAGA
>CBDTZF010000083.1:0-9343 GCA_965364825.1 uncultured Rhodocyclaceae bacterium
GAAAGCCGTCCACGTTTTGCGTCAACACCATAGAGCCGGCGTGCGCGGCGCTCATGCTGGCGATGATGCGATGCGCCGCATTGGGCTGCGCGCCCCGGCAACTGGCCTCGATCTGCGCCAGGTAGGTCCAGCACACGTCGGGGCGCGTCGCCATCATCTGTCCCGACAAGGCCTGATCGATCGGCATGCCGTGTCCGGTCAGGTCGGTGTCATACAAGCCCCCGATACCGCGGTAAGTCGGCAGACCCGAATCCGCCGACAGGCCGGCGCCGGTAATGAACAGGATGCGGCCGGCGTTGCGGCAGACATCGGCAACGGTGGTGATCAGGTCAGTCTGGGACATCGGGGCGAATTCGGTGCAATAAGCGTAATCAGCATGATACGCCGGCCCGCATGCTGGCACCTTCGAGGTAGCATGCGCTCGTTCACCAAGACGGCAGCCGATAACTGATGTTCAACGACAGACTGACTACGCTGCGCTGGGCGCTCGCCGCGCTCATCACTTACGGCTCGCTCTATCCGTTCGATTTTGCGATGCCGCTCGATGTATCGCGCGATCTGGCCGTCCTTTTCGATCCGGGCAGCGTGTGGACCAGCCCCGGCGACGTGCTCGGAAATATCCTGCTGTTTCTGCCGTGGGGTGCGCTGGCCTCGCTGCCGCCCGAATTTCCACGGGTGAGCCGACGAAATCTGGCAGTCGGCATTGGCCTCGCGCTGGCGCTGCAGATCGCCCAGCTCGCACTGCCCAGCCGTGACGCTGTGCTGGCGGACGTGGTGTGGAACATTGCCGGCATATTGCTCGGCCAATGGCTGTTGGCGCCGCTCAGGCTGCGCCTCGACCAGCCGGATGCCGGCGCTGCCCGCCCTATCGGACCGGCACTGTTCATCGCAGCACTGTGGCTGTTCAGCGAGTTGTTGCCGCTTGTGCCGTCGATCGATTGGGCGGCCATCAAGGGCCAGTTGCGCCAATTGACAAATGGGGGCGGCGGCGTTGCGATGGCGCTGCTCGGCGGTGGCGCGTATCTTTTTTTCGCACATGCCGTGCAGCGCCATTTCGACTCGCGCCGTGCGCTCCTTATCGTCATCGGCACGCTACCGCTATTGTGCGCCGCCAAGCTCCTGATTCCGGGCGCGGCCTGGCACCTGGCGAGCGTCATCGGCTGGTCGCTGGGCGCACTCGCTGCCTTATGGATCGCGCCACGCTCGGCTCGCCGCGCCGACGCGCTGGTGGTCGGCACGCTGCTCGGTGGCTGGACCTTGATGCAACTCGCGCCGTATCAACTGAGCGCCCATGCGACTGATTTCAACTGGCTCCCTTTCGTCGGTCATTTGAGTGCCGGCATGCTGGGCAATCTCGGCGAGCTGCTCACCTCGGTATGGGTGTTTGCCGCGCTGCTGTGGAGTGCGCGGCGGCTGGGCGCTCCACGTAACGCGATGACACTTCTGTTGGTGGTGTGGGTGCTACTGCTCGAAGTGGCGCAAAAATGGCTGCCCGGCCGCAGCCCCGACATCACCGACGTGTTGCTGGTGGGGCTGCTCGCGTGGTTTCTGCCATGGCGAGCGCCCGTGCGACGCCGGCACCGCCGGGCAGAACATCGAGCCGACACGCCGATTGCCACACCCGCCACACCCGCCACTGCCGCAACCCCCGCTTCGCCCGACGCAGACGAGCGCGCCGGTCGCGTACGCACGGCGCTGATCGGCATGGCGGCTTTCGTCGCCGTCGGCACCGCAGCGCTTGCGTGGCTTATTCGCCAGCCGCAGGTGCCCTACAACGTGCGTGAGTTGTTTCTCGGCGATGGCAGTACGCTGGCCATCGCAATGTTCTGTCTCGCCTTGGTGTGGCTTGGTGGCGGCGTCTACCTTGCGGTGCGTGCGGCGCTGCGTGCCACCGCGTCCTGGCGGCGACTGCCTTTCACTCTGCTCGGGGCTGGCCTGGTGATGTTGCTGCTGCTGACGCTGAGCGTGACGGATGAAAGCCTGATGGACATCGCCGGCAGCAACAATCTTTACTGGTGGGTGACCAACCGCGACATTTGGGGGAGTGCCTGGAAGACGTTTTTCCTTGCGTGGCTGTCGCCGGAGTTTGTCGCGCCGCTCGAACGCACGGTGCGTTTTCTTGCACTTTATCTGCCTTTCGCGGCAATGCTTGCACTAGCGCTGACCGCAGCACCGGAGGTGCGGCGCAAGCTGTTACGCGGCGACCGGCTCAAATGCCTGTTGGTGTTGTTGCCGCTGATGTGGCTTGCCAAGGCGATCGCCTTCGACTGGTCATCCACCGACAACATCAATGAGTTGCTCGCGCGAGACGCGGCGTTCGGTCTCGGCGGCGGTGTCTATCTCTACGCCTTGCTTGTGCTCATCAGCGCCAACATTGCAATCAACGCGTTTGTTGCGCGCGCGCGCACCCTGATCGTTGCTGCCATGTTTACAATCGCCGCCTGCGTGGTGTCCTGGTGGTTGCTAAATCGCGGACTCGATCCGGCAATCGAGAAGTACGGAAAGATATTCTCCGGCGCGCAGTTCCTGCTCGGGCCCGACCGCGCGACGCCGCTGCCAGAAGTCACGTTGTGGCTGCGATGGAGTGGCCTGTATGTCGCGCTGCAACTGGTCGGCGCAACCGGCATCCGCCTGGTCCGCCGCGTGCTTTCTCCGCAAGGGTCATCGCACCCGCGACTGCCGCGCAAGGCGAGAGCATCGACACGCTCGATCGCTGCCGCATGATCACCACTTACCGCTGACCGTTGCTCAGTACCCGATAACGCGCGCGATCGCGCTGATAGCGTGCCTGCTCGGCTTCGATGTTCTTGAGTTTGGCGTCGATCACCGTGCCCTGCGCGTTCATTTCGGAGCGGTTGTCGCGGATGGCCTGCTCGAGGTCGGCCGGGATCTGGCCTGGGGGGTTCAGCTTGGCTTCTTCCTGCAGGCGCTCGTACTCCTGCCGGATCTGCGTCTCGCGATCGCGCGCGCGATCGAGATCGCGCTGGATGTCGGCCACCGCACGCGATTCGCGGGCGTCGATGTCGTCCATGCTGCGGTAGGTGTCGAGCAGCGCGCGATCCTGCAACCGCTGGCTGCGGCGGCGCGCCTCTTCCAGCTCGCGCAGGCGGTCGGCGCGTGCGGCATCGGCACGTTCTTTATCCGACATCGGTGCGGCAAAGCGCTCGATCACGGTGCCATCGCCGGCCATGCGCCAGTAGGCCCGGCCATAACACGCCTGCGGCAGCACATCGCCGCAGACGCGTTGTCCGCTGGCGCTTTCGCAACAGAAAATCGAAGGCCCGGCGCCAGCCGCCAGCGTTGCACCGGTCACGGTGTAGCTGAACAGCATCACGCCGGTCGCGCGCCACAAAGTTCTCATTGTTTCAGAGCCTGCTCAGACTTGATCGGCGGTCACGCCGTAAGCGGCGCGGTAGGCCTCGACGGCCGGCAGGTTGGCGGCCAGCTCGGCATTATCCGCCAGATAAGCGATGAGATCATCCAGCGTCGCCACCGCCAGCACCGGCATATCGTAGCGCGCTTTCACTTCCTGCACCGCTGACTGCGCTCGCTGACCGCGTTCCATACGGTCGAGCGCGATCACCACGCCCGCCGGCACGGCGCCTGCTGCGCGAATGATGTCGACCGATTCGCGCACTGAAGTGCCGGCCGAAATAACGTCGTCCAGGATCAGCACGCGCCCGGCGAGCGGCGCGCCGATCAGCGTACCGCCCTCGCCATGGTCCTTGGCTTCTTTGCGATTGAAGCAGTAGGGCAGATTCACCCCCTGTTCGGCCAGCCGCATGGCGGTGCCGGCGACCAGCGGAATGCCTTTATAGGCGGGACCGAAGAGCATGGTTGCGTCGAGGCCCGAGACAAGGATGGTGCGCGCATAGAAGCTGCACAGCGCGCCAAACGAGGTGCCATCGTCGAACAAGCCGGCATTGAAGAAATAGGGCGACTTGCGCCCTGCCTTGGTGATGAATTCGCCAAAGCGCAGCACGCCCTTGTCGCAGGCCAGTGCGATGAAATCCCGGCTAAACTCCACGATTGATGTCGACCCGAAAGGTTGCGGAAAAATCGATGTTACGCGTCATCAGTATCAACCTCAACGGCATCCGTTCAGCCGATCGCAAGGGATTTTTCAGCTGGCTGGGCAAACAGCAGGCCGACGTGGTGTGCCTGCAGGAGCTCAAGGCGCAAAAACCTGATCTGAGCGAAACCATGCTTTCGCCGCCCGGCTATCAAGGGTTCTTCCATACCGCCGAGAAAAAGGGCTATAGCGGCGTCGGGCTGTATTGCCGCCGCGCGCCGGAGCGTGTTATCGAGGGTCTGGGCAACGCCGAATTCGATGCTGAAGGGCGCTATCTGGAGGCCGATTTCGGCGACCTGTCAGTGATTTCGCTTTATTTGCCGTCGGGTTCGAGTTCGGAAGAACGGCAGGCGGCGAAGTATCGTTTCATGGACATTTTCCTGCCGCACATGAAGGCGTTGCTCGCCAGCGGGCGCGAGATCATCGTGTGTGGCGACTGGAACATTGCACACCGCGAGATCGATCTGAAGAACTGGAAGTCCAATCAGAAGAATTCGGGATTTTTGCCTGACGAACGCGCATGGCTGACACGCCTGTTTGACGAAGTCGGCTGGGTGGATGTCTATCGCCGGTTGCATCCGGAGGTCACCGGCGACAGCTACACTTGGTGGTCGAATCGCGGTCAGGCGTGGGCCAAGAATGTCGGCTGGCGGCTGGATTACCAGATCGCCACACCGGGCATTGCGCAACTGGCGCGCGTTGCGAATGTCTATAAGGAAGAGCGCTTTTCCGATCACGCCCCGCTTTCGATCGATTACGACTGGGGCTGACGACGCCCCAACCCGCGGACGGCTATTTGGCCGTCATATTCGGAACGGCGACACGCCTGAACACCGCGCGAAATATGCGCTTGCGGCCCCGCCGGCGGGCGTCCTGAGCGATAATGCGCCTCTGGCGCTGCGCGCGAAGCGATTGCGACGCATCGCGACGGACGACCAACGCCCGCTGGGGCCACGGAGACAAATACAGAATGAAGCGTGTTGACGATTTTCGTCTGAAGATGGGTGAGCATGAACTGGTGCCCATCATGATTGGCGGCATGGGGGTGGATATTTCCACCGCGACCCTGTCGCTGGTGGCAGCGCGGCTGGGCGGCATCGGCCATATTTCCGACGCCATGCTGCCGACCGTATCCGACCGGCGCTACAACACCAAGTACGTCAAGACCAAGCTTCAGCAGTACAAGTTCAACGTCGCCAACTCCGACAAGTCGGTGGTGCAGTTTGATATGGGTCTGCTCGCCGAGGCCACCCAGAAACATGTCCACGCCACCATGGAGGCCAAGCGCGGGAGCGGGCTGATTTTCATCAACTGCATGGAAAAGCTGACCATGAACAGCCCGAAGGACACGCTTCGGGCACGCCTGCGTGCGGCGCTGGACGCGGGAATCGACGGCATTACGCTGGCGGCCGGTCTCCATCTGGGTTCGTTTGCACTGATCGAGGATCACCCACGTTTCCGCGATGCCAAGCTGGGCATCATCGTTTCGTCGCTGCGCGCGCTGCAACTGTTTCTCAAGAAAAGCGCGCGCACCAAGCGCCTGCCCGACTATGTAGTCGTCGAAGGTCCGCTGGCCGGTGGTCACCTCGGCTTCGGCCTCGACTGGGCCAAGTACGATCTGGCCACCATCGTTGCCGAAATCCACACCTGGATGCAGCAGGAAGCCCTCGACATCCCGCTCATTCCGGCCGGTGGCGTGTTCACTGGCTCGGACGCCGTGAGCTATCTGGAGAACGGCGCGAGCGCGGTTCAGGTGGCCACGCGCTTCACCGTCACGCATGAATGCGGCTTGCCGGACGATGTGGCGCAGGAGTATTTCAAAGCCGGAGAGGAGGACATCGAAGTCAACCTGATCTCCCCCACCGGCTATCCGATGCGCATGCTCAGGAACAGCCCTTCAATCGGTAGCGGCATCCGCCCGAACTGCGAAGCCTATGGTTACCTGCTCGATTCAAAAGGCAACTGCCAGTACATCGAAGCCTACAACCGCGAGGTCGCCGCCCACCCTGAAGCGCGCAAGGTGAAGGTGATGGAAAAGACCTGCCTGTGCACCCACATGCGCAATTTCGACTGCTGGACCTGCGGCCAGAATACCTACCGGCTCAAGGACACCACGCACCGCAACGCGGACGGCACATACCGAATACTCGATGCCGAGCATGTCTTCCGCGACTATCTCTACAGCACCGATCACAAGGTCGCGCTGCCGGAATGAGAAAAGGCCGCATCGCGGCCTTTTCCTGTTTCTGTCCCACTCAGCGCTCAGCGCGTGTGCGCCGCTACCGGCTCGCCTGCGTCGCATTCGTCCGACACCGCACGGTATGCACGCGTCGGCTGCATGAGGTGGCCGAGCTTGGCCGCCTTGGTATCGAGATAGGCGGTGTTGTGCGGATTGCGCCCGACCAGTAGCGGGACATGTTCGACGATGGTCAGCCCCTGCTGTCGCAGGCTGTCGAGTTTGCGCGGATTATTGGTCATCAGGCGCACGGCGCCCACGCCGAGGTGATCGAGCATCGGTTTGCAGATGCTGAAGTCGCGCATATCGGCCGGAAAGCCGAGCTGTTCGTTGGCCTCCACCGTGTCGGCGCCTTCGTCCTGCAGCTTGTAGGCGCGGATCTTGTTGAGCAGACCGATGCCGCGCCCTTCCTGGCGCAGATAAAGAATCACACCACGGCCCTCACTAACGATCTTGCGCATCGCCGCCTCCAGCTGATAGCCGCAATCGCAGCGTTCGCTGAATAATCCATCACCGGTCAGGCACTCGGAATGAATGCGCGTCAGCACCGGTTCATCGCCGCTGACATCCCCATGCGTGAGGGCCAGATGCTCAGTGCCGGTCGCCTCGTCCTCGAAACCATGCAATGTGAACAGGCCGATGCGGGTAGGCAAGCGGCAAGCTTCGACAAACCGGACGGTCATCCAGGACTCCAAATAAAAGCGTTCGCGGCACGATGCTCTGACGCGGCCCACTGCTCCGGGCGCCAAGCAACCGCCAACAAGAGACACTCATCACCCGCGCGGGTTCCCCGTGCGGCCCGACATGATACCGCCCCTTCGCCCGTTTCGCGCGCGCTGCGGTGCATTGCGCGGCGCCAACGGGGACGCACTGCGCTACCATTCACTGTATTGGATGCACACGCGTGCGTATCGGTTACACCCCTTGAGTGGATGACCCCTCACCATGCCTATCGACCTCGACGAAATGCGCCGCGCCATGGAAGAGGCCGACTGCCTCGCCGACAATGCCACCGTCGACGCCGCGCTCGACCGCATGGCCACCGGCATCACCGCCAAACTGAAAGACGCCAACCCGCTCATTTACGTGGTCATGAACGGCGGATTGATCCTCGCCGGCCGCCTGCTGGGCCGCTTGCCCTTCCCGCTCGAAGTTGCCTACCTCCACGCCACGCGTTACGGCCATGCGCTGCAGGGCAATCTGCTCGACTGGCGCATGCGACCGACCCAGGATCTGCGTGGGCGCACCGTGCTCGTGCTCGATGACATCCTCGACGAAGGCCACACGCTGGCCGCCATCGTCGAGCACTTGCAGGCCGAAGGCGCAGCGGCGGTGCACAGTGCCGTACTGGTACATAAAGATCACCCGCGCAAGGCCACGCCCGGCATGCGCGCCGATTTCACCGGCCTCGACATGCCCGACCGCTTTCTGTTCGGCTGCGGTATGGACTACAAAGGCTACTGGCGCAACGCACCGGGGATCTTTGCGCTGAAAGGTCACTGACCGGCCGCGGGCAGACATCCCGCGCAGACCATCAATTGCTGGCGTAGGGCGGATGAGCCGAAGGCGTTATCCGCCGACTGGCAATCACGACAATACGGCCGGCACAACGGCGGTTATGGCGACATTCGGCCGAGGTTCTCATACGGCGGATAACGCCTGCGGCTCATCCGCCCTACGGACTAAACCGCCTGCGCCGAGCGCGCGCGCCACATCACCAGACCGAGCACCAGCGCGACCACCGCGAACCCGGCCTCATCGGTGATCGGCTGCGCGACCACCAGCAGCACCGCGCCGGCGCCGGCGAGCAAACGCATCGACACGTTCAGCGGCGCGCCAAGGAAGCCGATGCTCGCGGCCCCCCACATCACGATCGCCAGCATCGCCTTGACGACGATATACACCACCGCCCCCACCGTCCAATCGCCCTGCAGCATGAGCGCGGGCGTATACACCGCCATGTAAGGCACGACAAAGCCGGCAATCGCGATGCGCATCGCCTGCATGCCAATCTTCATGCCCGAGGTTCGCGCGATCGGCGCCGCGGCAAAGGCGGCCAGCGCTACCGGTGGTGTCAGGTCGGCCATGATGCCGAAGTAGAAGACGAACATGTGGCTGACCACCAGTGGCACGCCCAGTTCGAGCAGCGCCGGCGCCGCCAGCGAGGAGGTGATGATGTAGTTGGGAATGGTCGGGATGCCCATGCCGAGCAGCAGGCACACCAGCATCGTGAGCACCAGCGAAGTGATCAGGCTGTCGCGCCCCAGCTCGATAATCATGTTGGCGAACATCGTGGCCGCGCCGGTCAGTGTCAGGCAGCCGATGATCACGCCGACCAGCGCGCAGGCCACGCCCACCGGCAAGGCATGGCGCGCCCCTTCGGCCAGCGCGTCGACCGTGATGCGCAGCGTGTCACGGCCACCCTGAACGAACAGGCAGACCACTGTGAGCAAGGCGATGAGGGAAAAGAACAGGCCGATACCGAATTCGGAAAACGCCGAGCAGGCCAGCCCCAGCGCCACCCAGAAAGCGACTCGCAAGGCCGTGCCCTTGAGGCGCAGCGCGATCGCACTGCCAAGGATAAGGATGGCGGTGAGGGCGAGGCCGACGGTGCCGGAGAACAGCGGCGTGAAGCCCGAAAACAGCAGCCACACCAGCACGCCGAGCGGCAGCAGCAGATACCAGTCGCGCTTGAGCGCGGCGATCGGGTCGGGGCATTCACTCTTCGGCAGGCCGTGCAGGCCGGCGCGGCCGGCTTCGAGATGCACCATGAAGAATGCGGTGAAGAAATACAGCGCGGCGGGAATCGCCGCGGCCAGGCAGATATCGACATAGGGCACGCCGATGGTCTCGGCCATGATGAAGGCCACCGCGCCCATCACCGGCGGCATGATCTGCCCACCCATCGAACTGGTGGCCTCGACACCGCCCGCGAACTCGGCGCTGTAGCCGAATTTCTTCATCAGCGGAATGGTGAATTGGCCGGTGGTCACCACGTTGGCCACGCCCGAGCCGCTGATCGTGCCCATCAGGCC
>CBDTZF010000084.1:0-9172 GCA_965364825.1 uncultured Rhodocyclaceae bacterium
TATTTTCCAGCACGCCATCACACAGCCCGCGCCAGCCCGCGTGAGCCGCAGCCACAACCGTGCCCTCACGGTCACACAGAACCACGGGAAGACAGTCCGCGGTCATGATGGCGCCAACGCGACCCGGCGACCGGCTCACCACGGCATCGGCCGGCGTTTCAGGCCTAGCGGCTTCCACGTCCACGACCCGCGTGCCGTGCACCTGCTTCAGCCAGACCGGCGCTTCAGGCAAAACGGCGCCAAGCCGTCGGCGGTTTTCGGCGACAGTAGCAACGCAATCTCCGACATGCGGGCCAAGATTCAGGCTCGCATAGGCGCCGGAACTGGCCCCGCCGTTGCGCGTCGTCATGATCGCGCGCACGTTCGGCGGTGCGGGCCAGTCGGCGACGATTGGCTCAATCATCGTGATTCTCCGCCAGCAGGCTCTCGAGCAATGCCGTCATGTCGGCGGCCAGCGCAATTGACCATGACACTTCGTCCTGCGATAGCGGATGAATCAATCCGAGCCGCCTGGCATGCAGCGCCTGACGCGGAAAATCGTTGAGCAGCGGGTTGCGGGACCGCCGACGGCCGTACACCGGGTCACCCACCAGTGGAAACCCGATGTGCGCCATATGAACGCGAATCTGATGGGTGCGCCCGGTTTCGAGGCGGCACACGACAAGCGCGCAATCCTTGAACTGCCGCTCGACCAAAAAATGCGTGACCGCGTCGCGGCCGCCCTCGGCACGCACGGCCATGCGCGTGCGTTGCGTCGGGTGGCGGTCAATCGCTGCGTCTACCCGCCCCGCCGGTTCCGGCTGACCGTGCACCACTGCCAGATATTCGCGGTGCACGCTGCGCGACTGCAACTGGCGCACCAGATGGGTTTGCGCCGTGAGCGTTTTCGCCACCACCAACAGGCCGCTGGTTTCCTTGTCTAAACGATGCACAATGCCGGCACGTGGCACGCCGGCCAGTTGCGGACAATGGTGCAGCAGCGCATTCAGCAGCGTGCCGGTAGGGTTTCCATTACCCGGGTGGACGACCAGCCCGGCCGGCTTGTGAACGACGATGATCGCGTCGTCTTCATGCACGATATCCAGCGCAATCGCTTCGGGCGCATCCACCAGTACGTCACGCATTTCAGGCGGCTCGATCGATACGCGCTCACCACCCTTGAGTTTGTGCTTGGGGGCGCGCGCTTCATCGTCGATGAGCACCCTTCCTTCGCGCACCCACGCCTGCAAGCGGCTACGGGACTGCTCCGGCAGCAACTGCGCCAGCACCTGGTCGAGCCGCATTCCGGCGCAGGAATCGGGTACCGTGAGTTGCAGACAGGAATCGGCGCGGGGCGCCGGTGCGCTATAATCCGCGCGATCGTTCACGAGAGCATTTTCGATGGCCAAAATCACCCTTCGCAGTTTAGCGGTAATCGCAGCACTGTTGCTGGCAGGCTGCAGCGGCGCACCGACCGAGCGCGACGAAACCGCCGGCTGGAACGCTCAGCGCATCTACACCGAAGCCAAAACGGCCATGGATGATGGCGGTTACGACCGCGCGATCCGGCTGTTCGAAACGCTCGAAGCGCGCTACCCCTATGGCCGCTACGCGCAGCAGGCACAGCTCGAAACCGCTTACGCAAACTACCGCTCGGAGGAGCCCGCCGCCGCGCTCGCCGCGTGCGACCGTTTCATCAAACTACACCCCAACCACCCCAACGTTGACTACGCGTACTACCTGAAGGGGCTGGTGTATTTCAACGAAGATCGCGGCCTGCTCGGGACGCTTGCCAATCAGGACATGAGCGAGCGCGACCCGAAAGCCTCGCAGGAAGCCTTCGACACCTTCCGCGAGCTGGTCACGCGCTACCCCGAGAGCCGCTACGCTGACGATGCACGCCAGCGCATGCAGTACCTGATCAATGCCCTCGCCGCGCATGAAGTGCACGTGGCGCGCTACTACCTAAAACGCGGTGCTTACCTCGCCTCGGCCAATCGCGCGCAATCCGCGCTGACCACCTACCCGGAAACCCCGGCAATCGAGGAAGCATTGTTCATTCTGGCGCGTGCTTACGACAGATTGGGCATGACCGAGCTACGCGACGATGCGCGACGCGTGCTTGAAAAGAATTTTCCGCAGAGCGCCTATCTGGGCGGCGACATCACTGTTGACAAGCCGTGGTGGAAGATGTGGTAAGCAGCGCGGGGTGGCAGCGTGGATGATGCCGTCCGCGCCGCAATGGCGAAGTGGCCCGACGTGCCCGCCGTCTACGGCTGGCTGGCACTCGATGCTCGCGGCCGCTGGCGGGTCAAAAACGAGATCCTTCACCATCGCGGGCTGACCGATTTCATCGGTCGCAACTATCTGTGTGACAGCAACGGCCAATGGTTTTTCCAGAACGGCCCGCAGCGCGTGTTTGTCACCCTGGAGTACACGCCGTGCGTGTTGCGGCTGGAAGCCGACGGCCGACTGATGCGCCACACCGGCACGCCATTTGAAGCGCCTGCCGACGTTTGGCTCGATGATGCCGGGTGCTTGCTGGTCAGTAGCAAAAAGGATATTGGCCTGATTCACGACGGCGATCTGGATCTGGCCGTGTCGCGGCTGGCCTATGCAGACGGTCGTTCCGCCACGCTCGAGTCACTTCTCGAAGCGCGCGAGCCGGATGGAACAATCGGCCTCCAGCTCGCGGATGGCTGGCACCCCATTCGCGGCATTGCGCGCGCCGATATTGCCGCGCGCTTTGGATTCGTTGCCAACCCCGCCCCACCCGAAGACAAAACTCAACTGCGCCCGTAAGTATCCTCAAAGCGCACGATATCGTCCTCGCCAAGATACGCGCCCGACTGAACCTCGATCATCTCCAGCGGCAGCCGGCCGGGGTTCTCCAGCCGGTGAGTCGTCCCAAGCGGTATGTAGGTGGACTCGTTTTCGCCGAGCAGAAATGACTCTTCGCCACGCGTCACGCGCGCCGTGCCGCGCACCACGATCCAGTGTTCAGCACGATGATGGTGCATCTGCAGGCTCAGCGTCGCCCCGGGATTGACCACGATGCGTTTGACCTGAAAGCGGTCGCCGCTGTCGATCGAATCGTAATAGCCCCAGGGACGATAGATCTTGCGGTGTGCGCTCACTTCCGGCCGCGACGCCGCCTTGAGCCGTGCCACGATCTTCTTCACGTCCTGCGTGTGGTGCTTGTTCGCCACCATCACCGCGTCCGGCGTCTCGACAACGACAATGTCATTGACGCCAAGGCACGCCACAAGACGGTCAGTCGCGACCACGAGGTTGTTTTCCGAGGCTTCGAAGACCACATCGCCGTGCGCGACGTTGCCTTCGGCGTCCTTGTCACCCACATCCCACAGCGCATCCCACGCGCCGAGATCCGACCAGCCGGCGTCCAGCGGAACCACTACGCCGTTGATACCCAAGCCGGGCGTCGATGCCAGATGTTCCATCACTGCATAGTCGATCGAATCGGACGGGCAGGCTGCAAACGCGGCCGCATCGATGCGCACGAAATCCCGGTCCTGACTCGGCGTCGTCAGTGCCGCTTTGCAAGCGCTTAGTATGTCGCCCCGCAGATGATTGATGGCGCTCAACCAGACGCTCGCGCGCATCATGAAAATACCGCTGTTCCACAGGTAATCGCCGCTATCGACGTAACTTTGCGCCGTCGCCGCGTCAGGCTTTTCGACAAAGCGGGCGATTTTGCGAACGCCATCGCCGCAATGGTCTCCGCAGTTGATGTAGCCATAGCCCGTCTCGGGCCGCGACGGCACGATCCCGAAGGTCACCATCGCACCGTTCTGCGCCATGCGGGCGCCGCTTGCAACGGCCTGCTGGAACGCTGCCGGCTCCTGAATGACATGGTCTGCCGGCATCACCAGCAGAAGCGGATCTTCACCTTCAGGCGTGGCGAGCAGCGCAGCGAGTGTGAGCGCCGGTGCGGTGTTGCGTCCCACCGGTTCGAGCACGATGCGATCGGACGGCGAGCCGGCGGTACGCAACTGTTCGGCGGTGATAAAGCGATAGTCCTCGTTGCACACCACGATTGGCGCCGGGGCGATCGTGTCGTCACCGCGATACCCTTCCAGGCGTCGCACCGTCGATTGCAGCATGGTGTCGTCACCCACCAGCGCCAGCAACTGTTTGGGATATTGCTCACGCGAAAGCGGCCATAGCCGCGTGCCTGAACCACCGGACAGAATGACGGGTTGAATCGACATCGAAAACCGCTCCTCATGCTCATAACGCCAAGCGGCGCATCAAGCGCGAATGATAGCGGATGGGCGCCGTCACGGCGGTGGAACTGCGGTGCGCCCCGAAGCAGTCGCATGAAGACCGTGTCGCGTCGAGTTTGACGGCGAAAGCGAGCCACGCCATTCCCGCGAGCGAGGGAACCCATGACGAGTTGCAAGCCTGGATTCGACGAATCGCCGTTCGGTGCAATGCGCTTCGCTATTCCATCCTGCGCGTGCTACGCGAGTGCACGTCTCTTGGTGTGTCACTCGTCGGCGGTGATCTCGAGTTCCACGCGCCGGTTTGTGGCACGCCCCGCGGGGGTGGCGTTGCTGGCGACGGGCGCCTTTTCACCTGCTCCGAAGATGGAGAGCCGGGTACTGACTACGCCATGCTCGGCAAGATAAACGGCCACTGCCTCGGCACGCGCCTTGGAGAGCGCCTGATTGGAGCGCGTGCCGCCCGAGGCATCGGTGTGAGCGACGATGTGAACCTGCGTCTCGAGGACCTGGTTTAACGTAGCCACGATGTCATCGAGCGCGTCGTGCGCCTTTTCGTCGATTTTGCTGCTACTCGACGCGAACACCATCGTGCCAGGCAACGTCACGGTGACCCGGTCAATGCTGTGACGAATGCCAACGCCGGATGTTTCGAGGGCTCCGAGCTGGTGCACGACGCGATCGAGGGCGGGCGTTTCGGCGTCATGCGCTGCCGGCACCGTCGCCGGCGGTCGAATCGCGCACCCTGCCAGCAGGAGCGCCGTAGTGGAAAGGATAGCGATTGTGAGTTTCATGAATACCTCCAGACCAATTGCAATCAACGGTCTGTCGCATCCAATCTTTATATCCCGTATGGCGAATGAGTCGAAAGCGTTATCCGGCCACATGAACAGCGTCGCCAGGCGAACAGGTATGCGACCTGCCCGAAAGCGAACCGCAATCCCGATTTAACGAATTGCCGTACGGCGGAATGCACTTCGCCGCGCCGCCCTACGCGAGGTCACGATCCGCGGGTGTCAACCGCGGACGAATCGTTTCGATGACACACTTTTCACACCCGGCGTCGGCGCAGCAAGGATTCAGCCGGCGCCAAGCGGGGTTTCGGTAGCACTCGCCGGTTCATCGAGCGAGAACAAGGATGCGTTGCCACCGGAAGCTGTGGTGTCGATGCTGAGGCTGCGCTCGAGCACAAAGCGGTGGAGGTAGTGCGGGCTGCCGGCGAGCGGGCTGCCTGGTGCGCCGCCGGCGTGCACGAGTTCGGCAAACGGAATGAGCGGACGAATCGGGCCGTCGCAGTTGGCCAGCGCGCTTGCAATTGCCTTGGCATCGGCATGATCGCCGGCAAACGCCACCGCATTGACGCGCGGATCGGAAATCAACGATTCGACCGAACCGTCGCCGCCCGTGGCAATCACCCGGATCGCACCCTCGGGCACGCCTGCGCCAACAAGCAGTTCTGCCAGGCGCGCCGCCACGCGGTCGTCAGAATGCCACGCGACGACGGCATTGCCCGCCGCCAGTGCAGCGCCGACCTGCGCCACGAGGGGCGCGACAGCGTCGGTTGCCAGACACGCGACCACGCCGCGCGGTGCGTAGGACAACTCGTTGCGTTCACCGGTGGGGCCGGGCAGCACCACCGGCGCGGCGAGTTCGGCTTCAGCCTGCGCCGCGTGAAAGCGCAGATAGTCGGCCGCCAGACTGACGCCGACTGCGCCGCGCACCGTGAGTTCGGCAAAGTCATTGCCGGCGCGCTCAGCGTCCTCAAGCCGCGCTGCCGCGCGTTCCAGCGCGTCGGCACGCTCGGCCACGGGGGTTGACGACCAGTCGGTCGCACCACCAAGGGCTTGTTCGATGTGCGCGGGAGAGAGTCCAAGCCGGCTCAAATCGCCAGCACCTGCGAGGCGGCCAGGCTCGCGCGGTGCCCCATCGCCACCTTCGCCGCCACTGACGGCACGTTCATTGGCAAAGCGCGGCAGATAGTGCGGCCCGCCCGCCTTGGGCCCGGTGCCCGACAACCCTTCGCCGCCAAACGGTTGCACGCCGACGACGGCGCCGATCTGGTTGCGATTGACGTAGGCGTTGCCTGCATGGATTTGTGAAAGGATGCGGTCCCGCGTCTCGTCGACGCGGGTGTGAATGCCGTGGGTGAGGCCGTAGCCGGTGGCATTGATCGCCGCAACGACCTCGTCGCGCTTGTCGGCAGCGTAGCGGATGATGTGCAGCACCGGCCCGAACACCTCGCGCTGGAGTTGCGAAATCGATTCCAGCTCGAAGGCCGCGGGGCCCACGAAGATGCCGTTGCCGGCGCCGGATCCAGGCCGTATCTGCTCAAGCAATTTGGCCTCGCCACGCATGCGCTTGATGTGGGCATCGAGCGTCGCCTTGGCTTCCTCGTCTATCACCGGGCCGACATCGGTCGTCAGATTGGCCGGATCGCCGACGCTGAGTTCCTCCATCGCACCGCGAATCATGGTGATGATGCGATCGGCGACGTCTTCCTGCACGAAGAGCACCCGCAGGGCCGAGCAGCGCTGTCCGGCGCTCTGGAATGATGACATCACCACGTCGCGCGTGACTTGCTCGGGGAGCGCACTGGAGTCCACGATCATGGCGTTCATGCCGCCGGTTTCGGCGATCAGCGGGTAGATCGGGCCGTCTTTCTTTGCCAGCGTCCGGTTGATGATCTGGGCAACTTCCGTCGAGCCGGTAAAGCACACCCCGGTCACCCGCGCATCGGCCACCAGCGCGGCCCCCACCGTGGCGCCATCGCCCGGTAGCAGGTGCAGCACGTTGGCAGGAATGCCCGCTCGCAGCATGAGACGCACCGCGGCCGCGGCGATCAGCGGCGTTTGTTCGGCCGGTTTGGCGACCACCGCGTTGCCGGCCGCGAGCGCGGCGGTGATCTGGCCAGCGAAGATCGCCAGCGGGAAATTCCATGGACTGATGCAACAGAACACGCCGCCGCCTTCGACGTGCAGCGTGTACCCGCCCTCGCGCGGCACGCGAAGCTGCGTCTCCGTGCCGTAATCCGCTTCGGCGCGCAAGGCATAGTAGCGACAGAAGTCGACCGCTTCGCGGACTTCGGCGACCGCGTCGGCAAGCGTTTTACCGGCCTCGCGAATGGCAATCGCCATCAAGCGCGGCGTCTCGTCCTCCATCAGATCGGCGAAGCGTCGCAAGCACGCGGCGCGCTCGCCCACCGGGGTTTCCGCCCACGCACGCGCGCCTTCCGATGCCGCAGCGAGCGCACGCTCGAGGTCCTTGTCGTCCGCTTCGCGCACGAGCCCGGTCTGGCGGCTGCGGTCGGCCGGCGAGAAGACCTTGCGTCCGCCGCTGTCGTTTTCCTCGCCATTGACGATCGGACCACTGGTCCACGTCTCGCCTTCGGCGGCTTCCATCGTCTGGCGAAGCCGCTCGAGTTCCGCTCGATCGGTCAGGTCAAGACCAGCAAAGTTCGGCCGTCGAGGACCATACAAATCTTGCGGCAGCGGGATGCGCGGGTGCGGAACGAAGGCCAGAGCGCGAACCTCGGCCACCGGATCAGCAATAATCGCGTCGACCGGGAGATTCTGGTCCCGGACACGGTTGACAAAGGAACTGTTGGCGCCGTTTTCGAGCAGGCGGCGCACCAGATAGGCGAGCAGATCTTCGTGTTCGCCCACCGGCGCGTAGACCCGGCACGGTTTGTTGATCGAGCCTTCGACCACTTCCTCGTAGAGTTCTTCGCCCATGCCGTGCAGGCACTGGAATTCAAAATCACGATCATCGTCAGCGTATTCGAGCACCGCCGCGATGGTGTGCGCGTTGTGCGTTGCAAACTGCGGGAAGAAGGCTTCTCGGTCCGCCAGCAGCTTGCGCGCGCAGGCGAGGTAGCACACATCGGTGTTGACCTTGCGCGTGTAGACCGGGTAGCCGCCAAGCGCCAGCTCCTGAGACAGCTTGATCTCGGTGTCCCAGTAGGCGCCCTTGACCAGCCGAACCATCAGGCGGCGGCCGTGGCGATGCGCCATGTCGGCGAGCCAGTCGATCACGAACGGCGCGCGCTTCTGATAGGCCTGCACCACCACACCGAAACCGTTCCAGCCGCGCAGCTCCTCCGAGCCTGAAAGCGCTTCGAAGACGTCGAGCGAAATGTCGAGACGCGCCGCCTCCTCCGCGTCGATGTTGAGCCCCATGTCGTATTCGGCGGCCAGCTTGGCCAGCGCGTGCATGCGCGGCACCATCTCGTCGATCACCCGGCGCTCGTTCCACAGTTCATAACGCGGGTGCAGCGCCGACAGCTTCACCGAGATGCCGGGACCCTTGATGATGCCCATGCCCTTTGACGCGCGGCCGATCGAATGAATGGCCGAACGGTAGGCTTCATAGAAACGATCGGCGTCATCGCGTGTGCGCGCCGCCTCACCCAACATGTCGTACGAATAGCGGTAGCCGCGCTTTTCGAAATCCTTGGCTCGAGTGAGCGCGCTGTCGATGTTGCGGCCCATGACGAACTGGCGGCCCATGATCTTCATCGCCTGATTGGTCGCCTCACGGATCACCGGCTCACCGACCCGGGCGACCATGCGCCGCAGCACCGACCCCGCGCTCTTGCCGCGCACGCCGCTTGCCCGCTGCCCGCCCACGACTCTACCGGTCAGCATCAGCGCCCAAGTGGATGCGTTGACGAACACCGAATCGCTGGCGCCAAGGTGGCGATCCCAGTTGGCGGCCGAAATCTTGTCGCGGATGAGCGCTTCCTGGGTGTCATCGTCGGGAATGCGCAACAACGCTTCGGCAATGCACATCAGCGCGACACCCTCCTGTGTGGACAGCCCGTACTCATGCAGGAACGAATCGAGTCCGCCCTTCGAGCGCGCGCGCACCGTCTCGACCAGACGCCTTGCCGTGGCCTGGATTCGCGCGTTGGCCGCCGGGTCCTGATCGAGCTGCGTCAGCAAGGCGCGCAC
>CBDTZF010000085.1:0-9143 GCA_965364825.1 uncultured Rhodocyclaceae bacterium
GCAGCGCTGCGCGCACGCCGGTGCTGCTGGTCGAAGATGAACCCGAGGTACGCAAGATCATCCGGCAGCAACTGACCGAACTGGGCTACCCGGTGGTCGAGGCGGACAACGGCGTCGACGCGCAGGCGATGCTCAGCGACGTGCCCGACATCGGCCTGCTCATTTCCGACACCGTTATGCCTGGCGGCATCGGCGGCAAGGCGCTGGTGCAGTTTGCCCGCAAGTTGCGCCCCGCGTTACCGGTGCTCTTGATCACCGGCTACGCCAGCGGCCAGGCGATCAACGACGTTCAAGATTTTGACGTGCCGATCCTGCGCAAACCCTTCGATCGCAGCGTGCTCGAGCGCACGCTTGGCGAACTGCTCGCCGACGTAGAATCGGCTTCATGAACACGTCTTCAACACACCCACGCATTCTCGTTCTGGAAGATGAAGCCGATATTGCGCGCATCATTTGCGATGCGCTCGCGGCTTACGGCTTTCGCTGCGACCGCGCCGCCACCGGGCGCAGCTTCCTGCAATGTGCGCAGAAATCACCGCCCGATCTGGCGATCGTCGACCTCGGCCTGCCCGACATGGACGGCATGGAGGTCATCCGCGAACTGCAGGAACACTCACCCTGCGCGGTGCTGATCCTCACCGGTCGTCAGGATGTCACCGATCGCGTGCTCGGCCTCGAACTGGGCGCCGACGACTATCTCGTCAAGCCCTTCGAACCGCGCGAACTGGTGGCGCGCGTGCGTTCCATCCTGCGTCGCTATCTGCGCAGTGCCGCGGGCGAGGGCACGGCGGCGAGCGAACCCGGCACAGCGCTTTTCTCCGGCTGGCAGTTCGAAATCGGCCGCCATCTGCTGATCGCGCCCGACGGCCAGGAGGTGTCGGTGTCGGCCGCCGAGGCGGGCATGCTGCAGGCCTTGCTCAAAAGCCCCAACCGCATCCTCACCCGCGAGCAGTTGATCGGCGAACGCGATCTCGACCCCTACGACCGCAGTGTGGATGTGCGCATCTCGCGTCTGCGTCGCAAACTCGAAGTCGATCCGCAGAATCCGCGCCTCATCAAGACGGTGTATGGCGCCGGCTACTTGTTCTGCAGCGAAGTGCGTTGGGAATGACCCGGTAATCCTGACGCAGGCCGTCGCTCTCCCTTAGAATCATCAGTTCATTCATCCGGGGGGAGAAAACACCATGCAGGACAGACCGTTCAAGGTGCTTGGCATTCAGCAGATTGCCATCGGCGGTCCGAGCAAGGACCGCCTCAGAACACTGTGGGTCGACAAACTCGGCCTCGAAGTGACCGGCAATTTCATCTCCGAACGCGAGAACGTCGACGAAGACATCTGCGCCATCGGGCGCGGCCCGTTCAAGGTGGAAGTCGACCTCATGCAGCCGCTCGACGCCGACAAGAAGCCGGCGGTGCATACCACCCCGCTTAATCACGTCGGCCTGTGGATTGACGATCTACCCGCCGCGGTTGAATGGCTGACCGCCGAAGGCGTACGCTTCGCGCCCGGCGGCATCCGCAAAGGCGCGGCGGGCTACGACATCACCTTCATGCACCCCAAGGCGAGCGACGATTTCCCGATTGCCGGCGAAGGTGTGCTGATCGAATTGGTGCAGGCGCCGCCCGAGGTGATCGAGGCGTTTTCGCGGCTTGAGGGCTGACTTCGGGTGACACGGTGGCCGCAGTTTTCGTAAGGTGCAATAACCGAAGGGCATTACACCGTTCCAACCCTTGTGTGGTGCAATGCACTTCGGTTATTGCACCACACAGCTTTACAGCTTGCGGGTCGCGAAGCTGTCGCAATCCTTGACCGACCCGCTCGCCAGACCGCGCTTGAACCAGCGCACGCGCTGCTCGGACGAACCGTGGGTGAAGCTGTCGGGCACGGCATAGCCCTGGGTCTGCTTTTGCAGGCGGTCGTCACCAATGGCCGCGGCGGCACCGAGCCCTTCTTCGATGTCGCCTGATTCGAGCACTTGACGGGCGCGATCGGCGTGGTTGGCCCACACACCGGAAAAACAGTCTGCCTGCAATTCGAGGCGCACCGACAACTGATTACCCTCGGCCTCTGAAACCCGCTGACGCATGCTTTGCACTTTGTCCGAAATGCCGAGCAGGTTCTGCACGTGATGGCCGACTTCATGCGCGATCACGTAGGCCTGAGCGAAATCACCTGGCGCGCGGAATCGGCTGCGCAAGTCGTCGTAGAACGCCAGATCGATATACACCTTCTGATCAGCCGGGCAATAGAACGGCCCCATTGCGGCTTGCCCGACACCGCAGGCGGTGCGCGTTGCGCCGGTGAACAACACCAGCGTGGGTTCGACATAACGCTGCCCGCCGGCGGCAAAGATCGTCTTCCAGGTCTCTTCGGTATCCGCCAGCACCATCGAGACGAATTTTGCTTGCGCGTCGTTGGCCGGAATCGGTTGCGCGGGTTCATTGACCGCAACCTGCCCGCCACCCAGGCCGGTATTGAGCACCACGCTCGGATCAACGCCGAAGTACATCGCCACCAGCGCCAGCACGATGGTGCCGATGCCGATCTTGCCGCGCCCGCCGAGGCGCATGCCGCCCCGGCCACCGGAGCGCGACCCGCGGCGATCTTCGACATTACTGCTTTCGCGCTCATCATCGAATCGCATTACGCCTCTCCTTCAATTGCTGATGGCGCATTCTGGCACAGCCGTCCGACGGCCACGCAGCTTGTGTGCGCCCGCCGTTGCATTAATTGACGAAGCGTTCGGTCGGTGCTCGTTCGCTCTCGGACGTCAAAGCCGGTCTGGCTACTCGAACTCGATGATGATTTCGTCCACGGTGAGGCTGGCACCCGGATTGGCAACGACCTTCTTGACCACGCAATCCTCTTCGGCCCTGAGCACGTTCTCCATTTTCATGGCTTCGATCACCGCCAGCTTCTCGCCCGCCTTGACCTCTTTACCGGGCAGCACCGCGATCTCCCGCAACAAGCCGGGCATCGGCGAGAGCAGGAACTTCGACATGTCGGGCGGCAGTTTTTTCGGCATCAGCAACAGTAGGTGGGCCGCGCGCGGCCGCATCACGATCGGCTCGACCTGCAAGCCGAAGTGGCTGATGCGATAGACCATGTTGCGCCGCTCGATCTGCAGGCATAGCGGCGTGCCATTGACCGTACCCTCGAACAACAGGCTGCCGAAACGCCAGTTGGAGAGAATCTCGTAGCTGCGCTCGCCATGCGTGATCACCATACCGCCCTCGACCGGTTCCACCGTCATCGCGTATTGCTTGTCCCCCATGATGACCACCCAGTCGCGCGAGACCTTGCGTCCATGGCCGTGCATTTGGCCGGACGTCTTGACCGCGCGGTCGATATAGCGATTGCGCGCAAAGGTCGCGACGGCAGCCAGCAGCGCCGGATCGTCATAGGGCACCATCGTGGCATCGAAGCCGTCCGGATATTCCTCCGCCATGAAACCGGTGTGGAAGTTGCCCGAGCAGAAGCGCGGATGTTGCAGCAGCGCGGCCTGGAAGGGGATGTTCGAACCGATGCCGCGGATGACGAAGGCGTTGAGCGCATCGCGCATGCGCCGGATGGCGTCATTGCGGTCGCTGCCATGCACGATGAGTTTGGCGATCATCGAATCATAGAACATCGATATTTCACCGCCCTCGAACACGCCGGTATCGACGCGCACGCCATCGCCTTCGGCAGGTGGCTGGAATTTCACCAGTCGGCCGGTGGACGGCAGAAAACCGCGGAACGGGTCTTCGGCATTGATGCGGCACTCCATCGACCAGCCCTTGAGCGGGATGTCTTCCTGCTTGATGTTCAACTTCTCACCGGCGGCGACACGGATCATCTGCTCGACCAGATCGATACCGGTGATGTTTTCGGTGACCGGATGCTCGACCTGCAAGCGGGTGTTCATTTCGAGGAAAAAGAAACTCTTGTCGGCACCGACCACGAACTCGACGGTGCCCGCCGACTGGTAATTCACCGCGCGCGCCAGCGCCACCGCTTGTTCGCCCATGGCCTTGCGCATCTCGGGATCGACGAAGGGTGAGGGCGCCTCTTCGATCACTTTCTGATGGCGGCGCTGGATCGAGCACTCGCGCTCATGCAGGTAGAGCGTATTTCCGTGAGCGTCGGCCAGCACCTGGATTTCAATGTGGCGCGGCTCGACGACGAATTTTTCGATGAACACACGATCGTCGCCAAAGGCGTTTTTCGCCTCGTTCCGGCAGGCGGTAAAACCCTCATTGGCCTCCTCGTCATTGGACGCGACGCGCAGCCCCTTGCCACCACCGCCGGCCGAGGCCTTGATCATCACCGGGTAGCCGATGTCCTGCGCGATTTTTACCGCCTGCTCGGCCGTGTCGATCGCCTCGTTGTAGCCGGGAATGGTGTTCACCCCCGCCTTGTCGGCGAGTTTCTTGGAGGCGATTTTGTCGCCCATCGCGGCTACCGCTTCCGGGCCCGGGCCGATGAAAGCGATGCCTTCGGTCTGCAGTCGGCGCGAGAAAGCCTCATTCTCGGACAGGAATCCATAGCCCGGATGCACCGCCTCGGCGCCGGTCTGGCGGCAGGCGTCGATGATCTTGTCCATCACCAGATAAGATTCGGCCGACGCCGCCGGACCGATGCACACCGCCTCGTCGGCCATCTGGACGTGCATCGCATTGGCGTCCGCCTCGGAATATACGGCGACGCTGGCGATGCCCATCTTGCGGGCACTCTTGATCACGCGGCAGGCGATTTCCCCGCGGTTGGCGATCAGTATTTTCTTGAACATTGCTTTTGCCCTCCCAGGCTTGGAACGCCGATCAAAATGGAGCGTAGCGGTTTTGACCAGGCGCGCCCCGCGGACAGTACAAGCCAGTAAGGCAAGGGGCGCAACGACGTCAGAACCAATTTGTCAGGCGTTCTCAGAGCGGAATGTTGCCGTGCTTGCGCCACGGATTTTCGAGTTCCTTGTCCTTGAGCATGGCGAGCGAACGACATACCCGCTTGCGCGTTTCGTGCGGCATGATCACGTCGTCGATGAAGCCGCGCGCGCCAGCCACGAAGGGGTTGGCGAACTTGGCCTTGTACTCGGCCTCGCGTTCAGCGATTTTTTCGGCGTCGTTCTTTTCGCTGCGGAAGATGATTTCCACCGCGCCCTTCGGCCCCATCACCGCGATCTCGGCGCTCGGCCAGGCGAAGTTCACATCGCCGCGCAGGTGCTTGGAGCTCATCACGTCATACGCGCCGCCGTAGGCCTTGCGCGTGATCACGGTGATCTTGGGCACCGTGCACTCGGCGTAGGCGTAAAGCAGCTTGGCGCCGTGCTTGATGATTCCGCCGTACTCCTGCGCGGTGCCCGGCATGAAGCCCGGCACGTCGACCAACGTCACCACCGGAATGTTGAAAGCGTCGCAGAAGCGCACGAAGCGCGCCGCCTTGATCGAACTCTTGATATCGAGGCAGCCGGCCAGCACCAGCGGCTGATTGGCGACGATGCCGACGGTCGAGCCTTCCATGCGCGCAAAACCGGTGACAATGTTCTTCGCCATGTCGGGCTGCAGCTCGAAGAAGTCGCTGTCGTCGACCATCTTGAAAATCAGCTCCTTGATGTCGTAGGGCTGATTGGTGTTACCCGGCACCAGCGTGTCGAGCGACATGTCGAGTCGATCGGCGGGATCGTCGCAGGGCAGCACCGGTGGCTGCTCGCGGTTGCTCGAAGGCAGGAAGCTGATCAACCGGCGCGTCATCATGAGCGCTTCGACGTCGTTCTCGAAGGCGCGGTCGGCGACGCCCGACTTGGTGCTGTGCGTGGCCGCACCGCCCAGTTCCTCGGCGGTCACTTCCTCGTGCGTCACCGTCTTGACCACTTCCGGGCCGGTGACGAACATGTAGGACGAATCCTTGACCATCAGGATGAAGTCGGTCATCGCTGGGCTATACACCGCGCCGCCCGCGCACGGCCCCATGATCATCGAAATCTGCGGCACCACGCCGGAAGCCATCACGTTGCGCTGAAACACGTCGGCGTAACCGCCGAGCGAGGCGACACCTTCCTGAATGCGCGCGCCACCCGAATCGTTGAGGCCGACCACCGGCGCGCCCACCTTCATCGCGTGGTCCATCACCTTGCAGATTTTTTCGGCATGGGTTTCCGACAGCGAACCGCCAAACACGGTGAAATCCTGCGAAAAGACGAAGACGAGGCGGCCGTTGACGGTGCCGTAGCCAGTCACCACGCCATCGCCCGGCACATGCTCTGCCTGCATGCCGAAGTCGGCGCAGCGGTGCTCCTTAAACATGTCCCATTCTTCAAAGCTGCCATCGTCGAGCAACAACTCAAGGCGCTCACGCGCGGTCAACTTGCCCTTGGCATGTTGTGCCTCGATACGCTTCTGGCCGCCGCCAAGGCGGGCCATTTCGCGCTTGTCTTCGAGCTGGCGAATGATGTCGTGCATAGGTCTGTTCTCCTGAAAGGAATATTCCAGCCGACGGCGCCTGGGCAGGCGCGCGCTCAGCCCTCACTCATCAAATTCAGCAGTCGGTGGGCAGCGACAGCGGGCGTGGTATCGCCCTTTGCCACGGCCGCCTGCAACGCCGGCAACTCAGACTTGACGCCGGCATGATCGCGAAAGCGCTGGCGTAAGCCGCTGTCGATCAATTCCCACATCCACGCCTGCGCCTGCTGCTGTCGTTTTTCGTCAAATTCGCCACTCTTGCGCAGCGTCTCACGATGGCGTTTGACTTCGCTCCAGAAGGTGGCGATACCGTCTTTTTTTAATGCCGAAAGGGTCAGCACCGGCGGCACCCAATTGGACGAACTGCGGTGCAGCATGCCCAGTACCGACTTGATCTGACTGCGTGCCTTGGCCGCCTGGCGCGCATCGATATCCGCCTTGTTGATGACAATCAGGTCGGCCAGCTCCATGATGCCTTTCTTGATGGCCTGCAGATCGTCACCCGCGTTGGGCAACTGCAGCAGGCAGAAAATGTCGGTCATGCCGGCAACGGCGGTTTCCGACTGGCCGACGCCGACAGTTTCGACAATCACCACGTCGTAGCCGGCGGCTTCGCACACCAGCAGGGTTTCACGCGTCTTGTCGGCAACGCCGCCCAGATTGCCCGCCGCCGGGCTGGGGCGAATGAACGCCTCGGGCCGCTGCGAGAGCAGCTCCATACGCGTCTTGTCGCCGAGAATCGAGCCGCCGGTGACCGACGATGACGGATCGACCGCGAGTACCGCGACGCGCAGACCCTGATCGATGAGCGTCAGGCCGAGCGCTTCGATGAAAGTCGACTTGCCCACCCCCGGCACACCGGAAATCCCCACGCGCATGGCACCGCCGGTATGCGGCAGCAAGGCCTCGAGTACGCGGCGAGCGCGCGCGCGATGGTCGGGGCGCAAGGACTCGATGAGTGTGATGGTGCGCGCCAGCGGGCGCAATTGTGCGTCGATCACGCCGTCAACCAGATACTGGTCGACGGCGTCGAGCGGCGCCGGCGCTTGCGTCGGGGTTGCCGACGATTCAGTTTGACGGACGGTTCGCACGGGCGGGCCTCCGGACTCAGTGTGCCGAACGCGCCTTGCGGATCTGCGCAATCACTTCACGCGCCGCCACCGGAATCGGCGTGCCGGGGCCAAAAATGCCCGCGGCGCCGTCGGCACGCAATTGTTCGTAATCCTGCGCTGGAATCACGCCACCGACGAAGACGATGATGTCGTCGGCGCCCTGCGCCTTGAGTGCCTTGATGAGCGCCGGAACGAGCGTCTTGTGGCCGGCCGCCAGCGTGGATACGCCGACCGCGTGCACATCGTTTTCCACCGCATGGCGGGCAGCTTCTTCGGGGGTCTGGAAGAGCGGACCAACGTCGATATCGAAACCCATGTCGGCGAAGGCCGAGGCCACCACCTTGGCGCCACGGTCGTGGCCGTCCTGACCGAGTTTGGCGACCATCACGCGCGGCCGCCGACCTTCGTCGTCGACGAAACGGTCGATCTCAGCCTTGAGCGCTTTCCAGTCGTCCTGTCCTTCCACCACGGCAGCATACACGCCGGACACCGCTTGTGGATTGGCGCGATAACGCCCCCATTCGGCTTCCAGCGCGTCCGACACTTCGCCCACCGTGGCACGCACGCGGACCGCCTTGATGGCCAGATCGAGCAGATTGCCCTCGCCCGTTTTGGCGCATGCCGTGAGCGCCGCCAGCGTGGCATCGACCGCCGCCTGATCGCGCGTGTCGCGGACCTTCTTGAGTCGCACCACCTGAGAATCACGTACCGCGTGATTGTCGATGTCGAGGATGTCGATCGGGTCTTCCTTGTCGAGCCGGTACTTGTTGACGCCGACGATCACGTCCTTGCCGGAGTCGATACGCGCCTGCTTTTCGGCCGCGCACTCTTCGATCTTCATCTTCGCCCAGCCGGATTCGACCGCCTCGGTCATGCCGCCCATGGCCTCGATTTCCTCGATCAGCTCCCACGCCTTGTCGGCCATCTCCTGGGTGAGCGATTCCATCATGTAGGAGCCGGCCCACGGGTCGACGACGCTGCAAATATGCGTTTCTTCCTGAATCAGGATCTGCGTATTGCGCGCGATGCGGGCGGAGAACTCGGTCGGCAGTGCAATTGCTTCGTCAAGCGCATTGGTGTGCAGCGATTGAGTGCCGCCAAACACTGCGGCCATCGCCTCGATGGTGGTGCGCACCACATTGTTGTAGGGGTCCTGCAAGGTCAGCGACCAGCCTGAGGTCTGGCTGTGGGTGCGCAGCATCAGCGACTTCTGATTCTTCGGATTGAACTGCTTCATGATCCGCCACCACAGCAGACGCGCGGCGCGCAGCTTGGCGATCTCGAGATAGAAGTTCATGCCGATCCCCCAGAAGAAGGACAGGCGACCGGCGAAGGCGTCCACATCCATGCCGGCCTTGATGCCGGTGCGCACGTATTCCAGGCCGTCCGCGAGCGTAAACGCCAGTTCGATGGCCTGGTTCGCGCCCGCTTCCTGGATGTGGTAGCCCGAAATCGAGATGGAATTGAACTTCGGCATGTTGCCGGCGGTGTATTTGAAGATGTCGGCGACGATCTTCATCGACGGTGTCGGCGGATAAATGTAGGTGTTGCGGACCATGAACTCCTTGAGGATGTCGTTCTGGATCGTCCCCG
>CBDTZF010000086.1:0-9065 GCA_965364825.1 uncultured Rhodocyclaceae bacterium
CGTTCGGGAATGGTGCCACGGCGGATGTCCTCCCCCGCTTCGTTGTCGACCCCTTGCCGCGCCCAGCCGATCACGTTGACGCGGTAATCGTCGGTGCTCATGGTCACCCGGAAGCTCTCTTTGACCTCGACCAGGCTGCCCAGCAAAATATCCTGCGCGACGCCGTCGACCTCGATCGTGATCGACTCAAGGCTGTCGTCATAGTCGAAGTACTGAGGTTGCAGATAAGTAACATTCCGGTTGCCGTAGTTGACCCGGTAGCCGCCGCCTTTCTTCTTCACCGCGATCAGCGGGTTGCTCGGTCGGAACTGCAGAGCGGCATCCTTCTGCAATGGCACGTAGTCTATCTGCGGACGCGCATTGGCCACATCGAGCATGAGTTTGTTCTGGTAGAACGCGATCTGGATGTTCTCGTCGATCTTGGCCTGCACCACGGCCGGTTCGAGCGTGAAGTCGCGCTCGACACCGAGTCCGAGGGTCTCGAAGAAATGCTCTAGCGCGTTGAGGTGATAGTAGGTCCGCTGTTCGGTCGACAGCGTCTTGCTGGTCTCCAGGCCGACCGCCGCCTTGCCGTGATTGATCGCAAAGTAGGTCAGCGTCTTGGCCATCTCGGTGTCGCCTTCGCGCGTCCTGGTGTTCTTGACGTGATAGACATGCTCCGTGTCGAGCAGCATGCGATTGACCTTTTCAATCGTCGAACGCGCCAGCTCGCCAACGTTCGCATAGCGCTCACCCTCCAGCATCTCTTGGTCGATCACGATACTTTGCCCCCACCGCTCGGGGCCATGCAACCAGTCGGTGTAGTCCTCGCGATAGAACCCGCTGCCGTCGTGCATGTTGAAGATGAAATCAACCTGTTCGTCCTGGATCAGCGCTTTGATCCGCTGGATGTCCTGGTAATCGGGATCGTTCTCGCCCATCGCGGCGAACTTGCGGTTCATGTCGCCATTCAAGCCGCGCGAGCGCTCGATGATGCTCTCGAAGTTCAGGTTGGGCACCACCCAGAGGTTGCCGCGCGTCACGCGATAGTGGGTCACCAGCATCGACGCCGCGTGGAAGCCGCCGGGTTCATCGCCCTGAATGCCGCCGACAACCAGCACGGTCGGGCCCTCTACGCCGGATTCGAGTTTGTGGATGGTGAATTCGAGTCGATCCGTGGACCAGGCCAGGGAGCAGAATCCAAGAAGAAGGGTCAGGAGCAGACTGCGCATGTCAGGTTACCTTGATGTGCCAGGGTTCGAAGCGCACGCCAAGGCGATTGTCTTCCGGATAGCGGATGTCGATGTAGCCCAGATCGATCAGCTTTTTGAACTCATCGGTACTGGCGAAATCATTGGTGAAATTGCGGGCGCCCCATCCGCGGATGCCGACGTCAAAATCTCCCACACCGTGGAACGAATACCCCGGGGGCGCCAGCGAGCGCGAGGCCAGCGAAAGATTGCCGTCCGAATTCTCCGCCTTGGCGATGAACAACTGCATCTGCTTGACCACGCTGCGCACGCCCGATGTCAGCGTCAGTCTTTCGCCGACCTGTTTGAGCACCTTCCCGTAAAGCTTCAACGGCTCGCCGGCAAACACGTAGTGGCCGGTGTCCGGAACCTTGACGACCTCGCGCGGATTGACGCGCTCGGTAATCTTGCCGAGCGGCTTTTCGCCATAGAAGCCATAACGTGACGCATCTTCGTAAAACAGCGATTCGAGCAGATCGAGTTCCTGCCGGGTGAATTCACCGATCTGCGAATAGTCCCGGGAAAATGCGAGCATTTCGTCAAAGCTCAACACGTTGAAGTTACCGAAACCCACCACCGATCGCACCGCCAGCAAGCGGCGGTGGACGCCCTCGAGCGTCGTTTTTATCTTGCCATCGGCCACCACATCACCGTCGTGATGCTGGTCCGGATTGCGTATCCGGAACAGGTAATCCTTGATCGACGCGTCGTCGAACGGCTTTCGCGCAGCCAGCGATACAGGCGCATTCAGGGCCGCAGTGCCAGCCGCCATAGTTTGCAAAAATTTTCTTCGATCCATCCTTCATACATCCAAGTGACAGTCAGCCGGGTTGTTCTGCATTCGGATTGAGTCACAGGCCGCAATGCGGCCCGGTCACAGATACTTCGACCAAGTAAAGGAAATATTTAGCTTTTTTTTCCACCGACCCGCCAAGGTCCCGTAAAGAAGTCGGCGCCTGCGCGTAATTTAGACCAAACTGCCGGCTCCTACCAGCTTGGCGTGACCGTCGGTCGGCTGGACGGGCGGCGAATCGAGGTGCACGGCAAACATTGGAACGCGTCAGGAAATCATCATGAATACGTATTTCGAACGCCACGCGAAACACTGAGTCTCCCTATTTATAGCGGCTGATCCCGGTTTTTCTCGCGGCCGGCGATTGTTGATGATTGGATCGTCGCTACAGAATGCGAAACACCAAGGCCATTTTGGAGGCAGCATGCAGCCACTCGACATCACTGCAGATGAACGCACGCTCATTCACAGTGCAACACCGTTTCTCTGGCTGAACAACGCCTACCAGAACCCCGCGTCGGCGCCCGCTCGGCCGCAGTTCGACGACATCCATGATGCGCAGGCTCGACTGACGCGCTTCGCGCCTGTGCTGCAAAGCTTGTTCCCGGAACTGGAATCGAGTGGCGGGTTGATTGAGTCGCCGCTGGTTCGCGCTGACCGGCTCAATCAGCATGTCAATCCGGTGGGTGGCTCACTGTTTCTCAAAACCGACAATGCGCTGCCTGTCGCGGGGTCGATCAAGGCGCGTGGCGGCATTCATGAAGTGCTGTGCTTCGCGGAAGCGCTGGCGCTCGAGCATGGGCTGCTCACCGGGCTTGGTGACGACTACCGGAAACTTGCCACTGAGCCGGCCCGCAAGCTCTTCGGACGTTATCAGGTGTGCGTCGGCAGCACCGGCAACCTCGGACTGAGTATCGGCATCATGGGATCCGCGCTGGGCTTCAATGCGGTTGTGCATATGTCATCCGATGCCCAACAGTGGAAGAAGGATCGGCTGCGACGCCGTGGGGTCGAGGTGGTTGAGCATGACGCCGACTACGGTGCGGCGGTGGCCGCCGGGCGCGCCGAGTCCGATGCAGACCCCTCCAGTTATTTCGTCGACGACGAAAACTCGCCACGCCTGTTCATGGGCTACGCGGTGGCTGCGTTGCGGCTCAAGGCGCAACTGGAGGCCGCAAACGTTCCGGTCGACGCCGACCATCCGTTGTTCGTCTACCTGCCCGCCGGGGTCGGCGGCGCACCCGGCGGACTCTGTTTCGGGCTGAAACACCTCTTCGGTGCGCACGCCCATTGCTTCTTTGCCGAACCGGTTCAGGCACCGTGCATGCTGCTCGGCATGGCGGGCGCGCCCGATTCTGAACCGGCAACGGTATATGACTTTGGACTGGATATCAGCACCGATGCCGACGGCCTGGCCGTTGGAAAGGCCGCCAGATGGGTGTGCGACGCGACGCGTGACCTCGTCTCGGGTGTCTTCACTGCCACGGACGCGCAGATCTACCGGAAGCTGCTCGAGTTGAAAACGTTCGAAGATATCGAGGTCGAACCCTCGGCAGCGATCGGCTGTCTTGGACCGGCGATGCTCGACACCGATCCCGGCCGGCGCTACCTCGAGACCCATCGACTGACTTCGCGCCTCGACGCCTCCACCCATATCGTCTGGCTGACCGGCGGCTCTTTCGTGCCGCCCAGCGAGTACCAACGCTACCTCGACAAGGCGATGGCGCTATCCGGTCAAGATGGCGAACAGCAGGCGTAGTCAGTTATAGAGAAAGAAAGGGGACCCTCAGGGCGCGAGTGACTTTGGGCTTGTCGAAACAAGCGCAGAGCAAGTAGCTTAATCGAGAGCAAGGAGGTATCCCCATATCCAAGGATAGATATCACTGCGTTGCAATCAAGCAGGTCGTGGGTCGGCGCGTGGTGCTGGCCATCGACGTAGCGATGGAGGACTTTGTGGCGGCGATTTTTTGCAACAACGCGCTGGTGACGACAATCAAGTGGACGCATCCCCACGAGACGGCGCAGTTGCTCGCGGGTATCAGCCAGCGGGCTCAGAGGGGCCGGTTCACTCGAGGCGGCGATGGAGCCAAGCGGCAGGTACGGTGACGCATTGCGTTGGCTCCAGCAATAAAGTGGGGCCACCGCGCGGCTGTGGGGCGGCCCGTCACGCGCGATGCGCCTCAACCACGCCCTCAACCTTCCCCACCACGGCAAGCGCGCGCTGGATGTGCTCGGCGTTGCCGACTTCGACCGTAAATCGTATTCGCGCCATTTCCTTGCGGTTCAGGGTGCTGACGGCGGTGACGCTGAGTTTTTCGCGCGCCAGCACTTCGGTGATATCGCGCAATAGCCAGCGGCGGTCGGCGGCGGTGACGATGATGTCCACGGGATAGCAATGACCGAGCGCGTCGACGTCGTCGCCCCAGGTGGCCGGGATGATGCGTTCGGGGTGGCGCGCGGCAAGGCGCTGGAAGTCGCGGCAGTCGATACGATGCACGGAGACGCCGCGCCCTTTGGTGACGAAACCTTCGACCGGATCGGGCGGCGCGGGTTTGCAGCAACGCGCGAGCGAGGTCATGAGTTTGCCGACACCGACCACAAGGATGTCGTCGCCACTGGCGCCGGCCTTGCTGCGCCCGAGGACCACGTCGTCGGGTGCAGCACCGCCGGCGCGTGCCTCGGGACCTTGCAGACCGAGTTGCACGGCACGCGGACCAACCTCGCCTCGGCCGGCCGCGGCGAACATCGCGTCGGCATTGGCGAATCCCATGCGGGTGGCGAGCGTGTCGATGTTGATTTGCGTCTGGCCGAGCCGCTGCAGCTCGCGCTGGATGGTGGCGCGGCCGCGTTCGAGCAGTTCGCCCAGCGCCTGCTGGCTGAAATACTGCTTGATCTTGCGCCGCGCTCGGCCGCTGATGGTGAAGTCGAGCTGCGGATTGATCCAGTCGCGTGACGGCCCGCCTTCGCGCACCAGCGTAAGCTCGACGGTCTGCCCGTTTTGCAACGGCTTATTGAGCGGCACGAGCTGCCCGTCCACTTTCGCGCCGCGGCAGCGATGCCCCATCTCGGTGTGCACGGAATAGGCAAAGTCGACCGGCGTGGCGCCGCGCGGCAGATCGATCACCCTGCCCTGTGGCGTGATGACGTAGATGGTGTCGTCGAAAGAGGCGTCGCGGGTTTTTTGCTCCCAGTAGTCGGCGTCGCGCACTTCGTCGCGCCACGACAGCAGATCGCGCAACAGTGCAATCTTTTCGTCATAGCCGCCCGCGCTGCCGCGAGTGCCCTCCTTGTAGCGCCAGTGGGCGGCGACACCGAACTCAGCGTGCCGGTGCATCTCGCGCGTGCGGATCTGCACCTCCAGCGAGCGGCCATCCTCGGCCCTCACCGCGGTGTGCAGCGACTGATAATTGTTGCCCTTGGGCTTGAGGATGTAGTCGTCGTATTCGCTCGGGACCGCCGTCCACATCTGGTGCACCATGCCGAGCACGGCGTAACAGTCTTCGACGCTGTCGACCAGCACGCGTAGCGCGCGCACGTCATACACCTGCTCGAAATCGAGGTTCTTGCTGCGCATCTTGTTGTAGATGCTGTAGATGTGTTTCGGCCGTCCATAGACCTCGGCATGAATGCCGATCGCGGCGGTATCGCGGCGCAAGCGCGCGATCGCTTCGGCGATGAACCGCTCGCGCACGACGCGCGTTTCGTCGAGCATCCTGGCGATGCGCCGGTAGGTGACCGGTTCGAGTATGCGGAACGATGAATCTTCGATTTGCCATTTGAGTTGCCACACGCCGAGCCGGTTGGCCAGCGGCGCGTAGATATCGAGGCTTTCGCGGGCGACGTCACGTGTGGTTTCGGCGGTGTCTTTGGCGCAGTGGCGCAGGGTCTGCGTGCGTGAGGCGAGGCGCAGCAGCACGACGCGGATGTCTTCCACCATCGCCAGCAACATCTTGCGCATGGTTTCAGTTTGCTCGCCTAGCCCCGTCGCCGTGGCGTCCGCGTCGCGCCGCGTGACCATGCGCAGACCGTTGAGCCGCCGCAGACCACTGACCAGCCGCGCCACGCGCTTGCCATGGTGCTTGTCAAGATAGGCATCGGCCTCATCAATGCACTCGTGCAGCGCAAAGCACAATGCGGCGACGCGCGCATCGGCGTCGAGATCGAGCGAAACGCCGATCATCGCCATGCCGATCGCGTGTTCGAGCATCGGCTCGCCAGTGCCCAGAAGACGTTCACCGTAGTGCGCTGTCACCGCGGCCAGCGCCTGCTCCACGCGAGTACGCTCCGCAGTATCAAGCCCCGCGCACAGGCAATCGACGACTGATGGGCCGGAATTGGTGCTGGAAAGAGCGTGTGTTACAGAGACCATGCCGTGATGATCCTTGTCGGAAATGCTGTCGATGCATGCGCCACGCGCGGGTGATGATAGTCTCGCGATGGAGATTTCGGGTCGCGGCTCGACCTTTTCAATTCGCAGTGACTGACACCACCATGCGCCGATTGTTCGACTTGCCGTATTTGCTGCTGACACTCACCGCGCTGTTCTGGGGGGGATTATGGTGATCGGTCGCGGCATTCGTGGCGATGTGTCGCCACACGATCTGGCGTTCTGGCGATGGACGCTGGCGCTGCTTATGGCGGTGATGGTGTGGGGGCTGTATACGGTCGGCCTGCACCGGCGATCGAACGACGTCGACCCGATGCTCATGCTCGCCGCGATGATGCTCGTCGGCGTCATCGTGCTTGCGCCCGCCTGCGTCTGGGAACTGTCGCGGGGACGGCACATTGCCCTCCACGCGGGCAG
Organism: uncultured Rhodocyclaceae bacterium; assembly: GCA_965364825.1. GTDB lineage: Bacteria > Pseudomonadota > Gammaproteobacteria > Burkholderiales > Rhodocyclaceae > Nitrogeniibacter. The sequence continues at coordinate 6,827 of CBDTZF010000086.1, forward strand.
TCTTTCCGCGATCGCGTACACAGCAATTTTTCCAGGTTTTCTCGGCTATGTGTTCTACAACCGTGGCGTCGCCATGGTCGGGCCGAGCCATAGCGCATTGTTTCTGAATCTGGTGCCGGTTTTCGCCACGGTGCTGTCGATCCTCTTTCTCGACGAACTGGCGGTGCTCTATCACGGCATCGGCATCGCGCTCATTCTCGCCGGTATCTGGCTGACCACGCGCGTCGCAAGAGTCACCACATGAATCTGCTGACCCGTTTGCAGCGATGGCTCTCTGGCCAGCCGGCACGCACGCCGGCTGACTTGCCCGACGCCACCTGGCAGCGTATCGAACGCACGCTGCCGTTTCTCGATTTCCTGCCGGCGGAGGCGCGACCGCGGCTGCGCGCGATGGCACTTGAATTTCTCGCACAGAAGGAATTTCACGGCGCAGATGACTTTGAACTGAACGATGAGATCCTGCTGTCGATCGCGCTGCAAGCCTGCCTGCCGGTGCTCAATCTGGGTTTGTCGCACTATCGCGGCTGGATCGGGGTGGTGGTGTATCCGGGCGATTTTCTGGTCGAACGCGACGTGCGCGACGATATCGGCGTGGTTCACAAAACGGCCGAAACCCATCTGGGTGAAGCCTGGCAGGGCGGCCCGGTGATCGTCTCGTGGCAGCCGCAGCACCTGGGCCACGGCAGCAATGTGGTGATTCACGAGTTTGCCCACGCGCTCGACATGAGCAACGGCGCCACGGACGGTTTCCCGCCATTGCGTCCGGGCATGTCGCGAGAACACTGGGCGCGCAGCTTCAGCGAGGCTTACGCGTCGTTGTGCCGCCATGTCGATCGCGGCCTGCCGACCATGCTCGACCCCTACGCCAGCACGAATCCAGCCGAGTTTTTCGCCGTCGCCAGCGAGGCCTTCTTTGAAACGCCGCTCGCGCTGCGCGCCAGCTACCCCGAGGTGTACGCGCAGATGCGCCTGCTCTACGACCTCGACACCGCGGCAGGCGCCGCTGCACTTGAACCTTGACGGCTACCAGGACTCCTATCTATAGATGAAACGTTTGCTGATCGTCTATCACACCCAAAGCGGCAACACCGGACACCTTGCCGACGCGGTGCTCAAGGGCGCGCAAAGCGCCGGCACCGTCGAAGTGAAGTGTCTGCGCGCCTTTGATGCCGGCATCGATGAGCTGGGCAATTGCGACGGCTTGTTGCTGGGTACACCGGAAAACTTCGGCTACATGTCCGGCGCTCTGAAGGATTTCTTTGACCGCACCTACTATCCGCTCGAAGGCAAGCTCACCGGCCTGCCCTATGCCGTGTTCATCAGCGCCGGTAACGACGGCACCAACGCCGAACGCGAAATCGGCCGCATCGCGAACGGCTACGGCTGGCGCCCGGTGGCAGACGCCCACATCGCGCGCGGCGAGGTTACGCCGGCGGATCTCGAAGCGTGCGAAGCGCTCGGCGCCGCGATGGCGGAAGGCTTGGCGATGGGCATTTTTTGATCCGCTTTTACATTGATGAAGTCGTGCGCCCTCGCCGACGGGTTTTCGACACTCGAGGCAGCCATCCGTCGACTGACGAGCGGTCGTGAACCGCTGGAAGTCGCGGCCTGAGCGGGGTGTGGCTTTTTGCCGTGGATCAGGAAGCATTGCGTCGTTGATCCTTTCTCAATGCCGGCCTACAGTGAAAGCACTGTCGGCAGCGATCGTTGCAAAGCGGCCGGCAGCCTCTCAGTTCTCTTAACGGAGGAACGCAAATGTCAAAAACCTGGATCCTCGTTGCGAATGCCAGTCTCGCCAAGCTCTACTCGAACTGCGGGCCCAACAAAGGGCTCAAACTTGTCAAGGAGATGAATCACCCGGAGAGCCGGCAGAAAAACAAGGAACTCGTCACCGACCGACAAGGCAACATTCAGGGCTCGCCCGGCAGCGGTTACGAGGCGCCAACGCAACCCAAGGAACAGGCCGCCCGCGCGTTCGCGCATGAGCTGGCGAAGGAGTTCTATCAAGGGCGAAACAAGAATGCCTATGAACGCGCCATTCTGGTTGCGCCACCGAGCTTCATGGGCATGCTCAACAGCGAACTCGATGGTCCGACCACCAAACTGGTGATCGATCGCGTCGAAAAGGACTACACCAAGACCTCTCAACCTTTGCTGACAGAACGGCTCGGCAGCAGTATCTGCCTGTAGTTTCCGATCCCGGTAGTCTTCATGGACTGGCGCCGCAAGGCGCCTTTCT
>CBDTZF010000087.1:0-9055 GCA_965364825.1 uncultured Rhodocyclaceae bacterium
CGTGTTGCTGTCCTGCGCAGTTGCGCTCAAGGGTGCGCCGGCGAAGAGCAGTGCCGCCGCACCAACGGCTGCCAGGGATGCAAAGTACTTTTTCATTGCGATGACTCCTTACCAACGATGAATAACACGCTGCGCAGGGTGCGCAGCACTATGCGGCTTTCCCGGCGGCCACCTGTTCGAGCCGGTCGAAAAAACCGTCTTCAGGATGCAGTGCATCGAGAATCCGGCGGGCCTCTTCGGAGAGAAGCCCGTGAAAGCGTTCGCCGAGATCGCCGGCCACAATGGCAAGTGCGATGCTCTGGCGGATATAGGATGCGGTGAGTTCGACGACAAGATGCTGCTCGGTCGCGATCGCGCGCGCGTGCGTCGCTGAGATTTCGCCCGCGAGCATGCGTCCGGTGTCTACCACCAGCATGAACCAGCGTGTGTCGCCGCCGGGCGCGAGGCGATACCGATGGATGTCGCCCTGGCAACCGCCGCATTCCTCGGCACAGCTTTCCATACACAGCGTGGTGATGGCGACGCCACGTTCATGCGCCTCTTGCAGCGGCCGTGCGAGCGCCGTCGCTTCGGGCGGCTGAATGGCGACGAGCAAGGTCTCCTGCGCGGCGTCGATGTCCGCCTGCGCTCGCGCCATCAGTTCGTCACGACCTTGCAGATTGAATACCGGCGCCGCCTCGCGCTGCTGCGCCAGCGACGCAAAGCCCGTTTCGAGCGCCTTCAGGACGCGCCGATGCCGCGTCTCGAGTCCTTCGATCAGGTGCGCCGATGGAATCGCGGCGTAGCGCACGCCGTTTGGGGTGTCGAGCCGCCGCGCCACGCCGCGCTCGACCAGTTTTTCGAGTACCGGATAGACGTTGGCGCGCGGCATACCGGCGGCCTTGGCGACTTCATAACCGTTGCTGTCACCTGCGCTGAGCAGCGTCACATAGGCCCGCGCTTCGTAGTCACCGAATCCCAACTCCTGCAGCAGGTCGTGAATTTCCATCACCTTTCCATGTAGTAGTAGTTGTTTGTATAACTACTGTAGTCCACCGCGAGCATGATCTCAAGTCCGAATGCGTATTTTGATTACGGTTGAAGGCCCGCCAACCAGATTGATCAGGGTCGGGGGCCGGTCCGATAGGTGCCGACCTCGCTGCGCGAACTGATGGCGAGCCGGTTCCAGCCATTGATGGCGACGACCGCAAACGTGAGATCCGCCAACGCCTTCTCGTCGAATTGTTTTTGTACGCGCGCACAGATTTTCTCCGACACCGCCTCGCTCCAGGCGTCGCTGTAGAGCCGCTGCTCGGTTTCGCCGGCGGCGCGTGCGTCCTTGCTGTGCACGTCGAGGCAATTGGCGCAGCCGTTTATCTGCGAGGCGCGCATCCTCACCCGTTCGAACAGCGGTGGCTCCAGTCCGCCGTTAGTGTGAAAAAACGCGACGTGACGATGGCGTAGGGCCGGGTTTAGCCGGCCATCGGTGCCTCGCCGGCCGTCGTGGCGGGCTAAACCCCGCCCTACATATGTTGCGCACGCGTCGTATTTCATGATCAGGCGTGGTGGCCGCAAACCGCCATGAACGTTGAGCACATCGTCTTCGAGGTCTGCCCCTCCGGCCCTGTGATATTCGAATCGTCGTTGCATGTCGTGTGACCTCCTGTTGGTCATTGCGCTGATCGAACCCGCCTCATCGCGCCGTGCAACCGAAAACACGCCGCTCACGCATCGAGATGATGGGTTTCGTTGATCGAGTGGATGGTGAAGCGGCCGTCGGCGAAGCCGATTTCGTTGATCGCGCAGGGTGACTGCGACAGTGACCAGTACGCGCTCACGGGCAGGCCCAGCATGTGGCCGAGCAACAACCGGATGACGCTGTCGTGGGTCACGAGCGCGATCGTCGTCTCGCCGTGATCGGTCAGCATGACGCTGAGCGCAGCCGTGGCGCGCGCTAGAACCTCTTGCAGGGATTCGCCGTCGGGTGGGCGTATGGTGTGCGGAACGCTGTGCCAGCGGGCCAGTTGCTCGGGCCAGCGCTGCTCCACCTCGGCCACTGCCAGGCCCTGCCAGGTGCCATAGTCGATGTCGTTGAGCCCGGGATGCGGCGCCGGGTTGAGTTCGGTGCCTGCGCCGATGGCGTCCGCGGTGTGTACACAGCGCGTTAGCGGGCTGCAGTAGAGGGCATCGAGCGTCCAGCGTCGACGGATCACATCGCCGCTGCGCTCGGCCTGCTCGAGGCCATGTGGGGTCAATGGAAGATCGTCACGGCCGCGAAAACGCGGCGGCGTGATGCCTTTTACTTCACCGTGTCGAACCAGCACGATCGTGGTCATGGTCATTTACCTCCTCGGTTGTGGAATCGGTCGTTGCGTTTATGGCGTTTCGAGTGGATGTTCGCAGGCCGGGCATTCAGTGCATGCGTCCGGCGAGGTTGCCCATGATCCAGATCGTGCCGCCCGCCATGAGGGTGAGCATCAGTAGCGAGAACAGGATCAGTTGCAGGTCCTCGCGTTTTTGCCGGCTCAGGTCGATGTGCAGGAAGTAGCGCACCTGGATGATGAGTTGCGCGACGCCCGCGACGGCGACGATCGTCAGCGTGGTGCCGCGTGCGAGGTCAAACCACAGCACCACGGCGAAGGCCAGCACCGTGAGCGCGACCGACAGCGCGCCACCGATGAGGTAGCTGCGCAATTCCTGTTGTGCCTCTGCGGTTTTCATACCACTCCCGCGAGAAAGACGATCGAAAAGATGCCGACCCACACCAGGTCGAGAAAGTGCCAGTACAGGCCGAGCATCAACAGCCGCGCCTTGACGCGGTGGCTCAGGCCGAGCACACCGATCTGGATCAGCATCACCGCCATCCACAGCAGGCCGATGGTGACATGCGTGCCGTGCAGGCCGACCAGCGCGTAATACGCTGACAGCCAGCCACTGCGCGAGGGCACGCCGCCCACCTGCGCCATGCTGTGAAAATCGGCCAGTTCGAAGCCCAGGAATCCGGCGCCCAGCGCGGCGGTGACGATCAGCCACACCACCAGCCCGCGTCGCCGGCCGTCGCCATGTTTGAGCGCCAGACTGGCGAAACCGTAGGAGAGGCTGCTCAACAGCAGCAGCCCGGTCTGGATCGCGACGCTGACGAAGTCGTACAACTCATGTGGCCCGGGTCCGCCCGCGGTGCCGTTGCGCATCGACACGTAGGTGGCGAAGAGAATGCCGAAGATGATCAGATCGCTCATCAGGAAGACCCAGAAGCCGAATAGCACGGGTTCCGATCGCGTGTGAGCCTCGCCGTGCGCCGGGCCGAGATTGAGGCCGGGATGAAGCGTTTCGCTTGTCATCGCACGACGTCCGCCGCGGCGAGGCCGCGGTTATGGGGGGAAATTTCCTCGTCACGGGTGACCGCGCGGGTCTGCGCCACGGTGTCGAGCCAGCCACGATGCGCCTGCTCCAGTTCCGCGGCCGGGATGATGCGCACCGTGTCGGTTTGAAAACTGCGCACGATCATGGTGGCGGCAATGGCCAGCACGCCGAGAATCGCCAGCCACCACATCCACCACACCAGCGCGAAGCCCATTACAGTGGCGGCGACGCACACCACCATGCCCATCGCCGTGTCGTTCGCCATTTCCACATCCTCGTAATGCGACGCCGGCTGGTAGGCCCGGCCCTCGGCCTTTTCGACGGCGAAGGCGTCGAGTGCATGCACTACGGGCGTGGCGGCGAAGTTCCATTCGGGCGGCGGTGCCGCAGTCGCCCATTCCAGCGTGCGCCCGTCCCAGGGGTCGCCGATCGGTACCGCCAGTCGCTCGCGATCGCGAATGCTGACCCAGCCCATCTGCACCATCGTCACCAGTGCGCCGAAGACCGTCAACGCACCCACCATTGCCAGCAGCATCCAGGGCAAGAACGCCGGATCGGTAAAACTGGCCGAGCGGCGCGGCATGCCGAGCAGACCGAGCCAGTACAGCGGCAGAAAGGCAAGGCTGAAACCGATGATCCACAACCACGCCGCGCGCCGCGACAGACGTTCGTCGAGACGGAAGCCGAAGGCCTTGGGGAACCAGTAGTGGATCCCGGCGAGCATGCCGAACAAGGTCCCCGGAATGAGCACGTTGTGAAAGTGGGCCACCAGGAACAGCGTGTTGTGCACCTGAAAGTTCACCGTCGGATTGGCCAGAATCACGCCCGTCAGCCCGCCCGCCATGAAGAGGATGAAGAAGCCGATCAGATAGATCATCGGCGCCGTGATGCGCACCCGCCCGCGATACATGGTCGCCATCCAGTCGTAGAATTTGATGCCGGTGGGCACGGCGATGATCATGGTGGCGATGCCGAAGGCGATATTGACGCTGGCGCTCTGTCCCATGGTGAAAAAATGATGCAACCACACGGTGAACGAGATGGCGGCAATCGCCATCGTCGCGATTACCAGCGAGGGGTAGCCGAAGAGGGACTTGGCGGAAAAAGTGGAGGCGATTTCCGAGTACACGCCGTAAGCGGGCAGAACCACGATATACACCTCGGGATGACCGAACATCCAGAAGATGTTGACGTAGTTCATCATGTTGCCGCCGAGGTCGTTGGTGAAGAAGTGGAAGTCGAGGTAACGGTCGAGCGCCAGCATGAGTGCAGCGACAGTCAGCGGCGGCAGCGCGTAGACGATCATGATCGCGGTACACAGCGCGGTCCAGGTGAACAACGGCATGCGCATGAAGTGCATGCCCGGCGCGCGCAGCTTGTAGATCGTGACCGCGAAGTTGATCCCGGTGAGGGTGGTGCCGATGCCCGAGATCACAATCGCCCAGATCCAGTAATCGGGCCCTACATCGGGACTGAAAATGGCGCCGGTGTAGGGTGGATAGGCCGACCAGCCGCCGGTCTCGAAGCGTCCGACGACGAGCGAGATCATGATCAGCACCGCCGCCGCCGTGGTCAGCCCCAGACTGACCTGGTTCATCACCGGAAAGGCCATGTCGCGCGCGCCGATCTGCAGCGGCACGACATAGTTGATCAGCCCGATGAGCAGCGGCATGGCGACGAACAGGATCATGATCGTGCCATGGGTGCTGAAGAGCTGGGCGAAATGATCGGCGGAGAGGTAGCCGCCACCCAGCCCGGTGACTTGCTGGCTGCGCATCACCACGCCCTCGATCACGCCACGCGCCATCATCACCAGCGCCAGCACGATATACATGATGCCGATTTTTTTGTGATCGGCGCTGGTCAGCCAGTCGCGCCACAGCCGGCCCCACACGCGATAGTGGGTGAGCGCCCACAGCAGCGCGATGGCGCCGATCACGACGATCAATCCCGCGCCCGCGGCGACGGCGGTGCTGATGCCCGGATCGGCGATGAATTCATGCACCGACAGGCTCGACCACTCGAGCCTGCCGAAGATCGGGTCAGTCATGCTTGTCTCCGGGGCGGTAGGCGGGTGCGCCGGGTTGCCGTTGCGCTGTCAGCGACGTGCCGTCGTGGTAGCGGTGCACGATGCGATCAAACAGATCGGGCTGCGCCAGCGAAAACAGTAGCGGTCCATCATGCTGGTCGGGTGCCAGCGCCGCACGCGCATCGTCCAACGAGCCGCGCCGCGCCAGTTCTGTGTAAGTGTCTGCGTCCAGGGCCAGCGGCGTGTTGTGCGCCTTGTTCACCCAGGCGTTCCAGTCGGCCTCGGGCACCGCGCGCAAGCTGAACTTCTGCTTGGCGAAACCGTCGCCGCTGTACTGGGTATTCTGGCCGAGGGCCGTACCCGGACGGTCGGCGATGAAGTTGAGTTTCGTTTCCATGCCCGCCATGACGTAAATTTGGCCGGCCAGCGCCGGCACCATGAAGCTTTGCATGACCGTATCCGTGGTCAGGCGGAGTGACACCGGGCGACCCACCGGAATCGCAAGTTCGCCCACACTGGCTACGCCCTGCTCGGGATAGATGAAGAGCCACTTCCAGTCCAGTCCGACGACCTGTACCTGCAGCGGATTGGCGCCCAGCGGCTTGTACGGGTCGAACTTCACCGTCTCATGCCACAGCCAGAAGCCGAGGGTGCAGATGATGGCGATCGGCACACCCCACATCACGATCTCGAGCGGTTTCGAGAAGGTCCACTCGGGCCGGTAGGTCGCGCCTTTGCGACCGCGCCGGTAGCGCCAAAGGATCAGCGGCAGACCGACCAGCACGGGCACGATGGCAATCATGGTGACCCATGTGACGCGGATCAAATGCGATAACTCCGCCTCGGCGACGGAGCCAAGCGGCGTCACGAATGACGCCGGCGACACGGCGCCGAGTACGGCCTGCGGGAGCATGAAGAAGGCGGCAAGCCCGGCCATGAGGAGGGTCAAGGCGCCGCTGTCGCGATGCGTACGACCTGCGCGCGCCGTCGACGGTCGCCGCGGCTGGCGCGCGACCGGCACGGGTCGGACCGCCTGAGTCGATGAGCGAGACACGATGGACATCGGCAACTCCCGGATGTGCGGCTGGACGCTGGGGACGTACGGTCGATCGTCGACCGCGGCGCGTGCGATTTCCGCCCGTTGATGATGTCTCAAGCACGGTTCATGCCACATGACTTGGTTCGACGTTTCAGCGGCACCCCTGAATCGTCAATGGCCCGGCAAGTCGGGTGCCGGAGGTGCGTCTGTAGCCACCCCCCGCGCCTGGTCGGCTTCGCGCCGCGGACCGTTCTTTTGGACGATTTGGGGAATATGCGCCAATCGCGCCGGTGCAAAGCGCCCAATGCAATCAACGTAAATGAGCGCTGTCGGGTTATCCGGCCGTGTGGTGCCGAGAGGAGATGGCGGGTTGAAATCGGCGCTGGCGCGTGCGCGTCGGCGTCTCTCCCCGTCATGGCTTGGCAGGGCCAACCGGTCGATTTCGGCATGATGCGTGGCGGTGAAGGGGGTGGCACTAAACTTGCATCGCAAGCACCGGACGTCACGCGGGCGGATGCGATCCGGCGCCGCGTTGATCGCTTGCTGAAGGTCGTATCACCTAGACGGAGTACCAGTCGCCCTGGCGCCAAGTGGATGTCGGGCGGCGTTTTACTGACAGGAGTTACCCGCATGCAACCCGTTTCGCTGAACCGTTTTCACCAGGCAGTGCTGCTGACCGCGTTCTGTATGGCTGCCGCACAGGCGGCGCCGCCCGAGCCGCGATCATCCACAGACTACGAGACGATGCAGCCTGTGCCGCAACTCGTCGAACCGCCGGCGAAAAATTCAACGTCGGACGCGAAGGCGACGGCGACTGATGAACCGCGACCGTCCAGCGGCAACGAGACGCTGCCGCCTGCGCCACAACAAGCCGAACCGCCGGCGAAAGATTTCGCCTCCGACGCGAAGACCTCGGTGAAGGCGCAGGAAGACGCCGGCGTCAAGGTGGTCGAGACATCGCGCCCGCTCGCCGGCGTCAGCGCCGATACGCTCGCCACGGCACGCAAGCTCTACCGGAATCTGCTACGGGCACAGGATGCCGCCGAACGACAAGATGACATCGACGTGCACATCGCCTTGAACAGTGCCAACGATACCCTCGACGCGCTGTACACACCGTCTGCGATGCAGGCGCTGCGTCAGCAATCCGCGATCATCCGCGAGGATCTGAAACGAGAAGGGAAACCGATTGACGACGAACTCTGGCTGCCGCTGCAAGCGGAGCTGGACACATTCCGGATTTCCCTGCCGGCCGAGCGCTACAAGGCCGCCACCTCAGCGGTCGGGCGCGGTGCTGCCGCGGCGCAAAATGGCGACAAGACCAAAGCCGTGGCGGCGCTCGACGAGATCGAGGACTCGCTGGAACGGCGCTATGCCTTGCTGCCGCTGGGGACGATTCGTGGCGATCTGCGTTCGGCACAAAACGCGCTCGAACCCGATCCGCCCTATTGGCACGGAATCGCTGAAGCCATGGCCAGTGCGCTAACCAGCATTCATTGGGTCACGACGGTCGAGGCGAATGGCTGGATTTCCGCCTACACCAGCGCGCTCTCGGCGATCGAGGCCTTGCCTGCCGATCCAGACGCGGCGCGCCAATGGTTGCGCACCACCGCCACGCACCTGCAGGACTTTCCCCAGGCGCGAGACGTTGCAGATCGCGCGAGCCGGCTGTCGCAGGATAATCACCTGACCCCGGATGCGCTGCAGGCGCTGATCGACGATATCGCGGCCCATCTGCAGACGATCAGGGCAAGCGGGAAGTGAGCAACCTGAAAATGGCAGCAAGCGGCAGGGCAATGCGTTGGACGCCGCTCCCTTCCAAGACACCGACAGAGCCGTAGGGTGCAATAACCGAAGGGCATCGCACCATGCAACCGTGGAATGGTGCAATACGGCTGCGCCTATTGACACCCTACGAAAACCGCCCGCCGACGTCGGGTGTCAATAACCGCAGGGCATTGCACCTTCCAATGGGCGAAGCGGTGCAATGCGCTGCGCTCATCGCAGGAAGTTGTCGCGTAGCAGTGAGACGACTTCCTTCAAGCGGCCGTCCAGCACCGCGCGTACCCCGAACAGGGCGGTCGAGGCGACCTGTCCGGCCTCGATCTTCGGTGGCATCACCAGTTCCACGCGGTTGACCGCCACATCGAGCAAGGCCGGGCCGCCTTCGTTCAGCCAGGCAGTCATCGCCTCGTCGAGCTGGTCAGCGCGGTCGACGCGGTATCCGGCAATGCCGCAGACCTTCGCCAGCGCGGCGAAATCGGGATTTTCCAGTTCAGTAAAACTATCCAGCAGCCCCTCGACGCGCTGCTCCATCTCGACGAAGCCGAGCGAGCTGTTATTGAACACCAGCAGTTTTACCGGCAGCTTCTCCTGCTTGAGGGTGAGCAAGTCGCCCAGCAGCATGCTCAGCCCGCCGTCGCCGCACAGCGCGATCACCTGCCGACCGGGCAGCGCGGCGCAGATGCCCATGGCTTGCGGATAGGCGTTCGCCATCGTGCCGTGCAGCAGGCTGATGAGAAAACGCCGCGCCCCGGTAGCGCGGATATGGCGCAGACACCACACCATCGGACTGCCGCCGTCGGCGGTGAAGATGGCGTCGTTGGCAGCCAGGCGGTCGAGCATGCGGGCGACGAACTGCGGAT
>CBDTZF010000088.1:0-9016 GCA_965364825.1 uncultured Rhodocyclaceae bacterium
GGCTTCGCGAAACTCGGTCTCCGGCACATCACCGAGTTCGACCTTGAGCAGGTTGAGGTAGCGTTCGAGCGCGTTGACCTGAAAGATCACCGAGTGAGGATTGCTGTCTTCGAGCACCACCAGATCGATCACCGTCAGCAGGTCGGGCGTGCGTGCATAGCGCGAACGGTAAGTGATGATGCTGTCGGTCAGCTCCAGCAGCCATTCCAGATGGCGACCGTTGCGCCTGGGCAGGGTGTGCAGGAAGGCGCTGATGGCACCGGCGAAAAAATGCAGCCGTTCGATGCGGCGGCCGACGCGCAACATGCGCCATACGGTGTCGCGCGTCATGTTGTCCATGGTGAAGCCGGTCAGTGAGGATGACGTCTGGATCAACTGATCGAGTTGGATGAGAATTTGACCGAGTTGCGCGCTTTTTTTTGCGTCCGCCTGCATGTCGCGTTGCAGCCGGTTAAGCGAATGCCAGTGGTCGCGCGAGAGCCGTTCGCGCACCTGTGCGGCCGACCAGACGAGGCGCCCGACGGCATCTGCCACGCTGTTGGTGTGGGTGGCGTCGCGCACCGCTTGACGCAGGCGATCCTCGACCGGAATCCACGCATCTTCGTCCTCCTCCTCCTCCTCGCGCCCGGGCCGAAGAATGTTCATCACCACGCACATCCCGACCAGCGATTCGAACTCGGGTGATCCTTCGCCGCCGTTGTCGATATAGCGCGACAGCGCCAGCCGGAGCAGGCGCGCGGTGGCATCGAAGCGCTCGGAATAGCGGCCGACCCAGAACAGGTTTTCGACCACCCGCGACGACATGTTCTGCCCGCTGCGCACGAGTTCGCTTTTGCCGGCCGCCGATTCGAGCAGGCTGAAGCGGTCGTCCGCGGCATCGGCCAACACCCAGGTGTCTTTCGAGGCGCCACCGCGCCGCATGGTCTGCACCAGCGCGTCGGCACTGCCCGACGAACGCGCCAACCCGCCCGGCATCACCCGATAGCCATCCGGGGTCGCCACCGCGTACAGGCGCAGACCGACGGTGCGCGGTTGCAGCGCCTGGCCTTTTTCACGACCCCACACCGGTGTTTGCGACAGCCGCACCCATTCCTGCACCACATAGGCCTGGGGGCGGGCGCGGATGCGCTTGATCATTCGCTCGCGCGCTTCGCCCTGCAACTCACTGCCGAAGACCGGTTCGAGACGCTGCGAGGGGAAGGTCGGCTTGATGACGAGGTGCTCGAGATTCTTGATCGCGTATTCGAGCGCCGGTGTTTCGCCGCACCACCAAGTGGCGATCGAGGGCAGCTTGAGCTTTTCGCCCAGCAGGCGTTTGGCAATCGCGGGCAGAAAGCCCATCATCGCGCTGGCGCCGGTGAGGCCGCTGCCCAGCGCATTGCCGATCAGCACGCGTCCGGCGCGCAAGACATGCAGCAAACCGGGAACGCCCAGCGTTGATTCGCCACGCAGTTCGAGCGGGTCGCACCACTCGTCATCCTGACGACGCATGATGGCGTGCACTCGCTGCAGGCCGGTGAGCGTTTTGAGATACACCGTCTCGTCGCGCACGGTCAGATCCTGCCCTTCGACCAGCGGGTAGCCCAGATAACGGGCGAGGTAGGTGTGCTCGAAGTAGGTTTCGGTGTGCGGACCCGGGGTGAGCAGCACAACGAACGGCTGTTCCCCGTCGTCGGTGGGTGCCCAGTGTTCGAAACTGCGTTGCAGGGCGCTAAAAAAGCCACCCAGACTTTGCACCTTGAGATTGCGGAACAACTGCGGAAACGCGCGCGAGGTGATGATCCGATTCTCAAGCGCGTAACCGGCGCCCGCCGGCGCCTGGGTGCGATCCCCGATCACCCACCAGTGGCCATCGGGCGAACGCGCCAGATCCACCGCGTAGTGATGCAGATAAACGCCGCCGGGCGGGGTGACGTCATGACATGGCCACAGAAAGCCTTGCCGCCCGAACACCAGCGCCGGCGGCAGCAATCCGTCTGCCAGCAGGCGTTGTTCGCCATACAGATCGGCCAGAACCGCATTCAACAACTGGGCGCGCTGCGCGACGGCTTCACTCAGATGGCGCCATTCGTCCGCATCGATGATCAGCGGCAGCGGATCGAGCACCCACGGGCGGTCGTATCCGTCCGGATCATCGAAGACGTTATAGGCGACACCGTTTTCCTGAATGCTGCGGTCGGCAAATTCGACCCGCTGGCGCATGGCCGAGGGCGCGGCATCCTTGAGCAATTGCAGCATGGCACGCCAGTGCGGCCGCACGACGCCGTCCCCGTCGAGCATCTCGTCGTAGCGGTCGGGCGGGCAGGTGTAGTTGTTGAGCAGGGCGCGCGGCATCGGGGCGGTGTTGGACCGGTAACGGGTAAGTCGGGATTCTAATGTTTCCGGGAATCTGGACGGGACAAAGGAGTGTTTAAATCTGGCTGTGGTAGTCACGTTACACTATTGGTAACGCTATCCAGGAGGCGTCACCATCACCATCACGACCTTATCCAGCCGGGAGTTCAATCAGGACGTTAGCCGCGCCAAGAAGGCGACCGGAAACGGCCCAGTCTTCATCACCGATCGCGGCAAGCCGGCACACGTGCTCTTGAGCATCGAGGAATATCAGCGGCTTACCGGAGAGAATCGGAACATCGTTGAAGCGCTGTCCATGCCGGGCATCGCAGATATCGAAATCGAGCTTCCCCGCTCATGAGAGTTCCCCCGGTCAGCAGAGTTTGATTGATGTTCCTGCTCGACACCAACGTCATTTCAGAGTTGTGCAGGGCCGGCGACGCCAAAGTCGACGGAAACGTCATCCCATGGCTGGCGAGCGAAAACGCAGCGAGTTTCTTCATCTCGGCCGTGACCATCATGGAGCTTGAGCTTGGCATTCCCCGCGTAGAGCGGCGTGACGTTGGTCAAGGGGCACGGCTGTGCATCTGGATGGACAACCATGTGCTTCCTGAATTTTCCGAACGTACGCTGCCGGTCGATGCGGTTGTCGCGCTTCGCTGTGCCCGACTCCATGTGTTCGATCCTCGCGCCGAACGAGAAGCGTATATCGCGGCTACCGCACTTGTGCACGGCATGACGATCGTGACGCGGAATGTGGTCGACTTCGAGCCGGCCGGCTTTAAACCTGAAAACGACAAGCGGTCAACTGTCGTTTTCAGGTTCAATGGTCAAACAAGGCTTCACAGAAAGCCGAAGGAAGCATAGGCGGAGCGCATTTAGTCAAAGAAGATTTTAGTATTCTGTCGAGGAGAGACAGGACGACATTGAAGCAAAGAAAACGTCAAAGAATCACGAAGTCAAGCCAGTAGAGCGACAGCTGATGCCAGAGGAGAAATTCGGGAAAGAGTCTTCGCCCAACCGGCCGTGGCCGACTAGTGCGTGGCGGTCGCTGCTGAGCCGGCCCGCAACCGAGAGACCTACGGGAGTACAACGCTGACATGTGGCTGCTCAATCTTCAACGTACACCACGTCTGATCCTGATCTGCGTCGTGCTCGGCGTGATCGGGGCGCTGGGGGCGCAGCTGTTTCTGTTTTTGCTGCATATCTTTGACACCTACGTGTTGGCCATCGTCGGCGGATACGACACCATCGACGTCGAGGCCGCGCATGCGATGACGAAGGCGCCGCAACTCTTCACGCACTTCTATTGGTGGATGCCGGTCTCCACCACGCTGGGCGGACTGGCGGTGGGCCTGCTGATTTACGGGCTGGCACCCGAGACCGAGGGTCACGGCACGGATGCCACGTTGATCGCCTTTCACGAGAACAACGGGCGGATGCGGGTACGGGTGCCGTTTGTCAAGACGCTGGTCAGTGCGATCACCATCGGCACCGGCGGTTCGGGTGGGCGCGAGGGGCCAACGGCTCAGATCGCCTCCGGCGCCGGCGCGATCATCGCGAATCTGTTCAAGCTGCCCGATGATGAGCGCCGGATCGTGATCCTGATCGGCATGGCCGCCGGACTGTCTGCGATCTTCAAGAGCCCGCTGGGAACCGCGATCTTCGCCGTCGAGATCCTCTATTCGCGGATGGCCTTCGAGGGCGCGGCGCTGATCTTCACGCTGATCTCCGCCTCGATCGCCTATTCCATCACCGGCATGTTCTCGGGCTATACGCCGTTGTTCCTGCTGCCGGAAAGCAGCCGCGACCTGATTCCGTTGGACTTGCTGTGGTTCAGCCTGTTGGGCGTCCTGGCGGGCGGGGTAGGTGCACTGATGCCCAGGATTTACTACGGAATCCGCGACTGGTTCGTGGCACTGAAGGTGCCGCGCGCGGTCAAGCCGGCAATCGGCGGGCTGGCCGTCGGTCTGATCGGGATCGCCGTGCCGCCAATCACCGGCGGCGGTTATGGCTACATGCAGTTCGTGCTCCAGGGCGGGTCGGGGCTGGCAGTCTGGATGTTACTGCTCTTCACTTTCGGCAAGATTCTGACGCTTTCGCTCACTGTCGCGTCGGGCGGGTCCGGCGGGGTATTCGGACCGACGCTCTATGTCGGCATCATGTTGGGCGGTGCCTTTGGCGGTCTGTTGCATATGCTTCACGTCAATATCGATGGCACCTGGCTGGCTGTCGTCGGTATGGCGGCGGTTTTTGCCGGGACCGCGCGCGTGCCCATTGCCGCGATGGTGATGGTGATCGAGATGACGGGTGGCTTCAGGCTGATCATGCCGACGATGGTGGCCGTTGCCATCGCCTTTCTGGTGCAACTGTTGTTGTCCCGGAATGCGAAGTATCCGACGATCTATGAACGTCAGGCCCGCACCCCCGCGGACAGCCCTGTCTATCGCGAGATGTTCTATCAGACGGCGGCCGATCTGCTGCGCCGTCAGCATGTCCACCTCGACCGTGACATCCTGGACAGCGAGTTGCAGGCGGCGCTGGAGCGTGGCGAAGGCGTCGCCATGCACATGCGGCAGGAGCGGCTCTACCGCCTTTCGATGCCGACTGGCTCGCCGGTGGCCGGCAGAGAGGTGCGCAGCCTGGGACTGGACGACATGGGTGCGCTCATCGTCGCGGTGATCCGCGGTGAAGGCGAGATCATCCCCAACGGCAGCACGCGGCTGCAGGTCCGTGACGGCCTGCTGGTGGCCGCTACCGACGAATCGATCCCGAAGTTTCGAGCCTTGATCGCAGCGCCGCAAGGCGCAGAAACTTTGGACGAGGCCGCGGCACGGCCCGCCAGCGACACGTCACGGGACTGATGAGCCACGAGTGAGCGAAACGAGAGCGTCGACATAGCGAACGACGAAGCGTATTGCGCCGTAGGAAGCGAATCGTCCGATTGTTAATGCTCGCTTCACTGGCGACGTAGATCGAGTGTGAACGGATATTCAGGATTGGCTCTCGGTGTCACCACATCGATTTTACCCGGCGTGTGGCCCATGGCGAAGAAGCGCGCGAGGCGACGGCTTTCGGCTTCGAAGGCATTCACTGGCAAAGTGTCGAAGCTGCGTCCGCCAGGGTGCGAGACGTGATACTGGCAACCGCCCAGTGAGCGCTGCGACCAGGTGTCGACCAGATCGAAGACCAGTGGCGCGTGTACGCCGATCAGCGGGTGCAGGCAGTGGGGTGGCTGCCAGGCGCGGTAGCGCACGCCGGCAACGAATTCTCCTGTCGTGCCGGTCGGGTGCATCGGGATGGCGATGCCGTTGCAGGTGAGGCGGTAGCGATCCGGCGCCATGCCGGTGGCTTTGATCTGCAGGCGTTCGACCGATGAGTCGACATAGCGCACGGTGCCGCCGGCAGTGCCTTCCTCGCCCATCACATGCCACGGTTCGAGCGCATGGCGCAGCTCGACCACGATGCCGCGGGTGTTGAACTGGCCGTGGTGCGGGAAGCGGAATTCGAGATGGGGGGCGAACCATTCCGCCTCCAGCGCGTAGCCGGCGGCGCGGGTTTCGTCGAGTACGTCGTTGAAATCCTGTTCGACGAAGTGCGGCAGCATGAAGCGGTCGTGCAGCTCGCTGCCCCAGCGTGCCAGCCGTTCCGGGCGGTAGGGCGTTTTCCAGAAGCGGGCGATCAGCGCGCGCAACAGTAACTGCTGCGCCAGACTCATGCGTGCGTGCGGCGGCATCTCGAAGGCGCGCAGTTCGAGCAGGCCGAGGCGACCAGTGGCACCGTCGGGCGAGTACAGCTTGTCGATGCAGAACTCGGCGCGGTGGGTGTTGCCGGTGACGTCGATGAGCAGGTTGCGCAGCAGCCGGTCGATTTTCCAGGGCGGAATATTCTTCGTCGATTCGGGCAGTTGCGCGAAGGCCAGTTCGAGTTCGTAGAGGCTGTCGTTGCGCGCTTCGTCGACGCGTGGCGCCTGACTGCTGGGGCCGATGAACAGGCCCGAAAAAAGAAAGGACAGGCTCGGGTGGTTATGCCAGTAAGCGATCAGGCTGGTGAGCAGATCGGGGCGGCGCAGAAAGGGGGAGTCAGCTGGGGTGGCGCCGCCGAACACGAAGTGGTTGCCGCCACCGGTGCCGATGTGGCGCCCGTCGACCATGAATTTTTCGGTCGTCAATCGACACTGGCGCGCTTCTTCATACAGGTGCGTGGTGCGCTCGACGAGATCGCCCCACGCGGCGGCCGGGTGCACGTTGACTTCGATCACGCCGGGATCGGGGGTCACGCGAAAGTTGGCGATGAGTGGAGAGAAGGGTGGTTCGTAGCCTTCCAGAATCACGGGTTGGTTGATGGCTGCCGCGGCGGTTTCGACGGCCGCCACCAGCGCGAGATATTCCTCGGGCGTGTGTGTCGGTGGCATGAAAACATAGAGACGGCCTTCGCGCGGCTCGGCGCACATCGCCAGCCGAGAAATCCAGTGGGCCGATTCGTCTTTCTTGGGTGATCGATCCTGGCTGGTTTTCGGCGCACCGGGTTTTCCCGAGACAGTCGTTGTCACCGGCGCTTGCAACTCTGCATGCGAACGCAGCGGGACCACTTCCTGCGTCGGATCGGGCGGCGTAACGTGCGGGAATTCGCTCTCTTTGACCCACGGTTGGGAATCGAGCGGCAGGCGATAACCCATCGCTGAATCGCCCGGCACGAGGAAGCAGCGCTCGTTGCGCAAATGCCATTTTCCGGTGCGCCAGTGACCGGCGTCGCCTTTTTCGATCGGCAGCACGTGGCCGACCACCGTGTCGAGCCCCTGCTCGAAGACGTGTGTGAGCCGTGCGCGCTCCAGCGGGTCGCGCAGTTTGGCGTCGAAGGGGTCGACATTCGATGGCAGGCGATTTTCGCGCCACAGGTAATAGAAGGCATCCTCGGCCGCCGCGAAAACGCCGCCGGTATCGACGCCAAGGTGCTCGGCGACTTTCTTGAGGAAGGCCGCCGAGGTGGCATCGGTAGCGCCATAATCTTTGGTTTCGTCGCCGATCAGTGCGGGGTTCACCCAGATCGGTTGGCCGTCGCGTCGCCAGAAACAGTTGAGACTCCAGCGCGGCAATTGCTCACCCGGATACCACTTGCCCTGACCGAAATGGACGAGGCCGTTCGGCGCGTATTGTTCGCGCATGCGATGGAACAGTTCGGCAGCGCGCAGACGTTTGGTGGGGCCGAGTGCGTCGGTATTCCACTCGGCGCCGTCGGGGTCATCAATCGCCACGAACGTCGGTTCGCCGCCCATGGTGAGGCGCACATCCTGTTCGACAAGTTCTTCGTCGATCCGGTGGCCGAGCGCTTCGATGGACGACCATTGGGTTTCGGTATAAGGCTTGGTGACGCGCGGCGTCTCTTTGACGCGCGTGATCTCCATGGTGTGATGGAATTCAACCCCGGCTTTTTCCACGCCGCCCGATACGGGCGCGGCAGAAGCCGGCTCCGGCGTGCATGACAGGGGGATGTGGCCTTCGCCGACCAGCAGCCCGGAGGTGGGGTCGAGTCCGACCCAGCCGGCGCCGGGCAAATACACCTCGCACCACGCGTGCAGGTCGGTGAAATCGTGATCTGCACCCTGCGGACCGTCCAGACTTTTCACATCCGGCGTGAGCTGGATCAGATAGCCGGAGGCAAAACGCGCGGCCAGACCGAGGTGGCGAAACAGTTGCACCAGGAGCCAGGTTGAATCGCGGCAGGAGCCGCTGCGCAGTTTGAGCGTTTCTTCGGGGGTCTGGATGCCGGGTTCGAGCCGGACGGTGTAGCCGATGTCCTGCTGCACGCGCTGGTTGATGGCGATCAGAAAATCGACGCTGGTCGTCGGCGCCCGGTCGATAGAAGCAAGATAGTCGGCAAACAGCGGCGCGCTGCCGTCGGTCAGCGGCAGGCAATAGATGTAGGGCGTCAGCTCATGCCGTTGCCAGGCTTCGTAGGCGAAGGGAATTTTTTCGGCATAGGGCTCGAGGAAGAAATCGAACGGATTGATGACCGACATTTCCGCCACCAGATCGACCTCGATGCGGAACGATCGCGTTTTCTCGGGGAACACCAGCCGCGCCAACCAGTTGCTTTGCGGATCCTGCTGCCAGTTGATGAAGTGATCTGCGGGCGTCACCGTGAGGCTGTAGGCACGGATCGGTGTGCGGGTGTGCGGACACGGCCGCAGGCGAATGATTTGCGGGCCAAGCGTGACCGGTCGATCGTAGTGATATTCGGTGACGTGGTTCAGGGCAACATGAATCGACACAGATGGGCTCCGGAGGGTGATCGGCGGTTGGTCACCGCCGGGGTGTGGAGTGCGCGCGTTGTGGCTGGAACGACCAACAACGTGGAGCGAAGCGTTTCTGACCCGGCACATCCCCCCGCAGACAGACCATTTGCTTTGGCAGGGGAGTGCAACAACGTCCGAATCATTCTTTCGGGTGTTCTCAGTGCGCTTCCAGTTCCGCGCGCTCCGTCATCAGGAAATCGCGGCTGATGCCATCGCCGATGTCTTCGATGCGCAGCATGCAATCGGTGAGAAACTCGTGCAGGCCGCGTTTCATGATGTCCTGAATGCGGGTATAGCGCAGTTCGCTGTAGAGCTGGCCGGCGCGCCGTTGGGTTTCGCGCGATTGATCGTTGGCGATTGTTTCGAGGCTATGCAGCGCGCTGCGCA
>CBDTZF010000089.1:0-9013 GCA_965364825.1 uncultured Rhodocyclaceae bacterium
TCGGGTGTGCCGCGCATGCACGAACGGCCGATCGGCGACCTGGTCGACGCCTTGCGCCAACTCGGCGCCCGCATTGACTACACGGGAAACGACGGCTTTCCGCCGCTGGCGATTGCGCCGGGCGAGATTCGCGCCGGGGGCACAGTGGCCGTGCGCGGCGATGTCTCCAGCCAGTTCCTGACCGCTTTGCTGATGGCGGCACCGCTGACTGGCGCCGAGGTCGTCATCGAGGTGACGGGCGAACTGATCTCCAAACCCTATATCGAACTCACGCTGGCGCTGATGGCGCGCTTTGGTGTGCTTGTCGAGCGCGAAGGGTGGCAGCGATTCGTCGTGCCGGCCGGCGCCCACTATCAAAGTCCGGGCACCATTCATGTCGAGGGCGATGCATCGTCGGCGTCGTATTTCCTCGCGGCCGGGGTGCTCGGCGGTGGCCCGGTGCGTGTCGAGGGCGTGGGCCGAGACAGCCTTCAGGGTGACGTGCGTTTTGCGCAAGCACTCGAATCGCTGGGGGCGCAGGTCTCGCTCAACGAACACTGGATCGAGGCGCGCGGGCCGGCAGACGGCCGGCTCAAGGCTTTCGATCTCGATCTCAACCACATTCCCGACGCCGCCATGACCCTCGCGGTGATGGCGCTGTTCTGCGACGGCCCCAGCCGGTTGCGCAATATCGCCAGCTGGCGCGTCAAGGAGACCGACCGCTTGGCCGCGATGGCGATCGAATTGCGCAAGCTTGGCGCAGAGGTCGAAGAACTCGACGATGAACTACGCATCACCCCGCCAGAGCAACTGCGGGCGGCGACGATCGACACCTACGACGACCACCGCATGGCGATGTGTTTTTCCCTCGTCACGCTCGGCGGCCCCGGCGTTCGCATCAACGACCCCGCCTGCGTCAACAAGACGTTTCCCGACTATTTCGCTGTCTTCTCGAGCATTGCCCGCCCGGTTCCCGTGATCGCGATCGACGGCCCCTCAGCCGCCGGCAAGGGCACGGTGGCAGGCCGTGTTGCTTCCGCACTCGGCTATCACTTTCTCGACAGCGGGGCGCTGTACCGGCTGGTGGCCTTGTCGGCGTTGCGCAGCGGACACTCGCCGGAAGATGTCGAGGCGCTTGGCCGGCTCGCGCGGGAGCTGCCGGCTCGCTTCGACCAAGGGCGGATTTTCCTCAATGGTGAAGACGTCACCGAGGCCATTCGCGAGGAAACCTGCTCGGTGATGGCCTCCAGGGTCGCGGTGATTCCGGTGGTGCGCGATGCCTTGCTCGAGCGCCAGCGCGCGTATCGCCGCGCACCGGGGCTGGTCGCCGACGGGCGCGACATGGGCTCGGTCGTCTTTCCGGATGCTGCCGTCAAAATTTTCCTCACCGCATCGGCCGAAGCGCGTGCGCAACGTCGCTATAAACAGTTGATGGAAAAGGGATCGGCTGCTAGTATCGCGGGTCTTACGCAAGAGATGCGCGAGCGTGACGAGCGGGATGCCGCCCGGCCGGTTGCCCCCCTTGCAAGAGTGTCGGATGCCGTGTTGCTCGATACCTCCGAAATGACCGCGGATGACGCGGTACGGTGCGTTATCGATCACGCTGCGGCGATAGATTAGCGATCCGGCCTCAGGCTGGTTTTTTCTTCCACTTACCCGCTACCTTTTTGGTGGCAAGCAGGTTTTCCTTATTTATGTCCTCACCGATGCCCACCCCCACCTCCGCCCCCGCTCCTGAAGTTTCGATGGAAAGTTTTGCCGATATGTTCGAGGAAAGCCTTGCGCAGCAGGAAATGCGCATAGGCGAAGTGATCACCGCCGAGGTGGTCCGTGTCGATCAGAATTTCGTTGTCGTGAATGCCGGTCTCAAATCCGAAAGCTATGTGGCGATCGACGAGTTCCGCAATGATTACGGCGAACTCGAAGTCAAGGAAGGCGACTATGTTCAGGTCGCCATCGATGCACTCGAAGACGGTTACGGCGAAACGCGCCTTTCCCGCGACAAAGCCAAACGCATTGCCGCCTGGAACGATCTCGAGCTGGCGCTCAACGAAGGCGAACTCGTCAAGGGTGTAGTCAGTGGTCGCGTCAAGGGCGGTCTGACCGTCATGACCAACGGCATTCGCGCCTTCCTGCCCGGTTCGTTGGTCGACATGCGCCCGGTCAAGGACACCACGCCGTACGAAGGCAAGGAATTCGAATTCAAGGTCATCAAGCTCGACCGCAAGCGCAACAACGTGGTTGTTTCCCGCCGCGCGGTGCTTGAAGAGACGATGGGCGAAGAGCGCGACAAGCTGCTCGAAAGCCTGACCGAAGGCATGGTCATCAAGGGTATCGTCAAGAACATCACCGATTACGGTGCGTTCGTCGACCTGGGTGGCATCGACGGTCTGTTGCACATCACCGATCTGGCATGGCGTCGCGTGCGTCACCCGTCGGAAGTGGTCAACGTGGGCGACGAGCTCGAAGCCAAGGTGCTCAAGTTTGACCGTGAACGTTGCCGCGTCTCGCTGGGCCTCAAACAACTCGGCGACGATCCGTGGGTCGGTATCGGCCGTCGTTACCCGAACGGCACGCGCCTGTTCGGCAAGGTGACGAACATCACCGACTACGGCGCGTTCGTCGAAGTCGAGCAGGGTATCGAAGGTTTGGTGCACGTCTCTGAAATGGACTGGACCAACAAGAACATTCATCCCAACAAGGTGGTGCAGCTGGGCGACGAAGTCGAAGTGATGATCCTCGACATCGACGAAGAGCGCCGCCGTATTTCGCTCGGCATGAAACAGTGCCAGGCGAATCCGTGGGAAGAGTTCTCGATGAACTTCAAGAAGGGCGACAAGGTCAGCGGTCAGATCAAGTCGATTACCGACTTCGGCGTGTTCATTGGTCTGGATGGCGGCATCGATGGCCTCGTCCATCTATCGGATCTGTCATGGTCGGATCAGGGCGACGATGCGGTTCGCAACTTCAAGAAGGGTGATGAGGTCGAGGCCGTGGTGCTGGCGATTGACGTTGAACGCGAGCGGATTTCGCTGGGTGTCAAGCAACTCGATGGCGATCCCTTTACCAACTTCATTGCCACGCATGAGAAGAACAGTCTGGTGCGCGGTAAAGTCAAATCCGTTGAGGCCCGCGGTGCGGTGATCGAGCTGAATGAGGACGTTGAAGGGTACCTGCGCGCCTCCGAGGCCGCGCCTCAGCGTATCGATGACCTCACCACGATGCTCAAGGAAGGCGAAGAGATCGAAACCATGATCATCAACGTCGACCGCAAGTCGCGATCGATCAACCTGTCGATCAAAGCCAAGGATCAGGCGGAAACGTCCGACGCAATGCAGAAACTGTCTTCCGACACGTCCGCTGCGACGGGCACCACCAGTCTGGGCGCGTTGCTCAAGGCGAAGATGGACGAGCAGAAGCAGTAACGCTCATTGACATGACCAAATCGGAACTCATTGCGCGATTGGCGGGACGTTTCCCGCAACTGGTCGCCAAGGATGCCGATTGCGCTGTCAACGTGATTCTCGATGCGATGGCCGATTCCTTGTCGCAGGGCGATCGCATCGAGATTCGCGGCTTCGGAAGTTTTGCCCTGAATTACCGGCCGCCGCGCATCGGGCGCAATCCAAAGTCCGGTGAGCGTGTCGAAGTGGCGCAAAAGTACGTTCCACACTTCAAGGCAGGCAAGGAACTGCGCGAGCGCGTCGACATTCCTGCGGGCTGATTGGCGAGATTCAACGATGTTTTTAAAGAAGGCGGTTTTGACCGCCTTCTTTTTTGTCCGTGAGTCGGCCATAATTCACACAACGTCCGCACCCGGCCGTCGGCGCGGAAGACAAACCGCGGAAGACAAACAAGAACGGGCCGGCACGGATCTCGCGCCGGTAACGCGCGCGGCCCCCTGTTCGACTCAAGGACACTCTGCCCTCATGCGAATCATTACCTGGATCATCCGCCTGGCGATTTTTCTCGTTCTGTTCGGTTTTGCGATCAAGAACGACCAACTCGTCACGGTCAATTTCTACGTCGAGACGCAATGGCTGGTGCCGCTCGTGGTGGTCATTCTCATCGCTTTTGCGATCGGCGGACTCATCGGCTTTTTTGCCTCGCTGGGCACACGCCTGCGCCAACGGCGCGAGATCGCCCGCTTGCGCCGCGATCTCAAGCGGGCCGAGGCAGCCGCGGAGGACGCCGCCGGCGTGCCCGTGCATTCTGAGGGAGCACTGGTCAAAGCCGCCTGACGGGCATGGAAACCGAACTGTGGTGGCTGCTCGCCTTTCCGCTGTTTTTTGTACTCGGATGGGCGGCGGCGCGGATCGACATCCGCCACGTCGTGAAAGAGTCCCGCAGCTTGCCGCGTTCCTACCTCACGGGGCTGAATTTCCTGCTCAAGGAGCAACCAGACAAGGCCATCGATTCGTTCATCGAGGCGGTGCGCATCGACCCGGACACGGTCGAACTGCATTTCGCGCTCGGCAGCCTTTTCCGGCGTCGCGGTGAGACGGAACGTGCGATCCGTCTCCACCAACATCTAGTCGATCGGGACGATCTGGACGAAGAGCAACGGCTCGAGGCGCTCGCCGAACTGGGTCAGGATTACCTCAAGGCCGGATTGCTCGACCGGGCCGAAGCCGTGTTTGTGCGTCTGCGAGAGACGCGCCTCGACGACCTGGCGCTGCGAAATCTGCTCGAAATCTACCAGCAGGAAAAGGACTGGCCGAAAGCGATCGACATCGCACGTGCCTTGCCCGATCGTGAGAGTGTCTGGTGGCGCAAGGAAATGGCCAATTTCCATTGCGAAATCGCGGACAACGCGCTTGCGGATTCCCGCCTCGAAGATGCCGCCGACGCGGTGGCGGCGGCGCTGAAAGTCAATCCGCGCTCAGTGCGGGCGAACCTGCTCAGTGGCGATGTGAAGCTGCGCGAAGGCGATTTGCAGGGTGCAATCGACGCCTGGAAGCGCATCGAAACGCAGGACGCGGTTTATCTCTCGCTTGCCGCCGAACGCCTCATGAATACGTACGAAAAGCTCGGACGTGCCGATCAGGGCCTGCAGTTGCTTCGCGCCTACCTTGAGCGACACTCCTCGCTCGACCTGCTCGACACCGTGTTCGAGTGGGCGGTCAAGCTGGTTGGCGCACCCGATGCCTACGACGTGGTGCGGCAGGAACTGCGTCGAAATCCCACCCTGATCGGTCTCGACAAGTTGCTTGGGGCTGCGTTGATGACGGCGCCGGAAGAACAACGTACCGACATCGAGCTGGTGCGCCAACTGGTCCACGCGCATACCCGCCGGGTGGCACGCTATCGCTGTGAAGCGTGCGGATTCAAGGCGCGGCAGTTCTATTGGCGCTGTCCGGCCTGTGGCGGCTGGGAGACAACGCCGCCGAAACGGACTGAAGAGTTCGATCTGGCACCATAGCGCCGCGTTACGCGCGCTCACATGATTTGATGCAAGGATGAAACCATGAAAATTACGGTCATTGGTACGGGCTACGTCGGACTGGTGTCCGGCGCATGCATGGCCGATATGGGCAATGACGTGCTCTGCCTGGATGTGGACCCGGCAAAGATCAAGACGTTGAAAGAGGGTGGCATTCCGATCTTCGAACCGGGTCTGCTCGAGATCGTGCAGCGCAACGTGGCCGCGGGGCGGCTCGCCTTCACCACCGACCTCGAGGCCGCCGCCAAATTCGGTGTCATCCAGTTCATTGCAGTCGGCACGCCGCCGGATGAAGACGGCTCGGCCGATCTGCAATACGTGCTTGCCGCAGCGCGCAACATCGCGCGTCACATGGACGACTACCGCGTCATCGTCGACAAATCCACGGTGCCTGTCGGCACCGGCGACAAGGTGAATGCAGCGATTGCCGAAGAACTGGCTGCGCGCGGCAGCTCGCTCGAGTACTCGGTGGTGTCCAATCCAGAGTTTCTCAAGGAAGGCGCTGCGGTCGACGATTTCATGCGGCCCGATCGCATCGTGGTCGGTGCCGAGGATGAGCGCGCGATCGAACTGATGCGCCAGCTCTATTTGCCGTTCCAGCGCAATCACGAAAAACTGGTGTTCATGGATGTGCGCAGCGCCGAACTCACCAAGTACGCGGCCAACGCCATGCTGGCCACGCGTATCAGCTTCATGAATGAGTTGGCCAATCTCGCGGAGACGCTGGGTGCCGATATCGAACGGGTGCGCCAGGGGATTGGTTCCGATCCGCGCATCGGCTGGCACTTCTTGTACTCCGGCTGTGGTTACGGTGGATCGTGCTTTCCCAAAGACGTCAAAGCCTTGATTCGCACGGCCTCACAGCATGGTCACGAACTCAAGCTGCTCAATGCCGTGGAAGCGGCCAACGACGCGCAAAAACATGTGCTGGTCAACAAGATCGTGTCGCGCTTTGGCGAAGATCTGAGCGGTCGGCGCTTTGCGGTCTGGGGACTGGCGTTCAAGCCGAACACCGACGACATGCGCGACGCGCCCAGCCGCGTCATCATCGACGAGCTGTTCAAACGCGGTGCAACGGTGGCCGCCTACGATCCGGTCGCAATGACCGAGGCGGAGCGCATCTTCGGCGACGAACCCCGGCTGAGTTTCGCCGGACGGCCCAAGAGCGCGCTCGACGACGCCGATGCGCTCGTCATCGTCACCGAATGGAAGGAATTCCGCAGCCCGGATTTCGACGCAATCAAGAGCCGCTTGAAGCAACCGGTGTTGTTCGACGGCCGCAACATGTACGAACCCGAGTTGATCCGCTCGCTCGGTATCGAATATTTCGGCATCGGGCGCGTCTGACGTGAGTGCTGGTCATTCGCTGCCCGACACCTCGTCGGCGCGCATTCTCGTGGTCGGCGATGTCATGCTCGACCGCTACTGGTTCGGCGAGGTCAGCAGAATCTCGCCCGAGGCGCCGGTCCCGGTGGTGCACATGTCGCGCGTCGAAGATCGCGCCGGCGGTGCCGCCAACGTGGCGCGCAACGTGGCCGCGCTGGGGGCACAGGTGTCATTGCTGTCGGTGGTCGGCGAAGACGAAGCGGCCGACGCGCTGACACGCCTGCTCGACGAGTCGAGCGTCAAGGCGCATCTGTTTCGCGACGGCGCGCTGCAAACCACGCTTAAGTTGCGCGTTGTCGGACGCAGTCAACAACTGCTGCGAATCGACTTCGAACAACGCCCGCAAGCCGATACGCTCGCGGCCAAGCTGGAGACCTTTGCCGAGCTCGTCGCGCAGCATGATCTCGTGCTCTTGTCCGACTATGACAAGGGCGCGCTCGACCATGTCGACCGGATGATCGCACTCGCACGCGACGCGGGAAAAACCGTCATTACCGATCCTAAAGGAGATGAATTCGCGCGTTACGCTGGAACGAACATCCTGACGCCGAATCGCGGCGAGTTGCAGGGAATTGTCGGACGCTGGCGCTCCGAGGAAGAACTCGCTGAAAAGGTTTCCCGCTTGCGCAGTGAACTGTCGCTCGATGCGCTGCTTCTGACGCGCTCGGAAGAGGGGATGACACTCTTCGATGCGAACGGCGTGACGCACGAACCCACGCGCGCGCGTGAGGTCTTTGACGTCTCGGGCGCCGGCGACACCGTGATTGCCGCCTTTGCGACAATGCTGGCCAGCGGTGCGGATCGCGTCGCCGCGATGCACTGGGCTAATCTGGCCGCCGGCGTCGTCGTCGGCAAGCTGGGTACGGCGGTGGCGAGCCTCGACGAACTGCGTGCGTTGGCGGACTGATTCACCTGAAATTTCCGGAAAATCCATGAACTACAAAACGCTCGAAGATTATGTTGGCGACACGCCCTTGGTGCGCCTCAAACGCATTGGTGCAGACACCGGCAACGTGATTCTCGCCAAGCTCGAGGGTAACAATCCCGCCGGTTCGGTGAAAGATCGCGCCGCCTTGTCGATGATCATGCGCGCCGAGCGTGCTGGGCGCATCAAACCCGGCGACACGCTGATCGAGGCGACCAGCGGCAACACCGGTATCGCGCTGGCGATGGCAGCAGCCATTCGCGGCTATCGCATGGTTCTGGTAATGCCTGAGAACCAGAGCGTCGAGCGGCGCCAGACCATGCGCGCGTTCGGCGCCGAACTGATCGTGACGCCGCGTGAAGGCGGCATGGAACTGGCGCGCGATATGGCCGAGCGGATGCGGGACGAAGGGCAGGGCGTGATTCTCGATCAGTTCGCCAACCCGGACAATCCCGAGGCGCACTTCGAGGGCACCGGCCCGGAGATTTGGCGCCAGACGGAAGGCGGCGTGACTCACTTCGTCAGTTCGATGGGAACGACCGGCACCATCATGGGGGTGTCGCGCTTCTTCAAGTCGACGAATCCGGCGATCGAAATCGTCGGCTGCGAACCGGCGGAAGGCGCGCAGATTCCGGGCATCCGCAAGTGGCCGGAAGCCTACCTCCCAGCCATCTACGACGCCGCCCGCGTCGATCGCATCGAGCCGGTGACGCAGGCTGACGCCGAGGAAATGACGCGGCGTCTGGCGCGTGAGGAAGGCATCTTTGCCGGCATCTCATCCGGCGGCGCGATGCACGTCGCGGTGCGTGTGGCCGAAAGCGTATCGGATGCGGTGATTGTCTGCATTGTGTGCGACCGCGGTGACAGATATCTGTCGACGGGTGTTTTTCCGGGTTGATGTAGCGGTGGGGGTGGCATTCGCGCGGCTCGCGTGCGCAGTGGCGTGCTCTCTGCTGACGCAATCTGCGTCGGCGGCTGACCGTGCGCTTCGACTCGAACTTGGCGAGCTGCGCATGGCGCCGATCGTAGCGCGCAATGTCGTGCTCGAACTGGCGGAGCGCGCTGAAGCCGGTGGTCGCTTGCGTATCGGCACCCTCGGATTTGGTGGGCGTACCTTGCGCAATGTCGTGCTCACTTGCGGCGTGCTGTCGCTTTCCGATGGAGTCATCGCCTGTCGCAATGGACGACTCTCCGGCGTGCCCGGCGGTTCCGGCGCGCAGGTCGCGTTGCGCTACGACACCGCAAAATCGGCCGGTGTGATTCGTCTCGCGTTTTCAGCG